>NZ_JAYMNS010000050.1:0-18998 GCF_036941035.1 Candidatus Merdisoma sp. JLR.KK006
AAATATTATGAAAGAAGGTGTATGACATGGAATATGCAGTATTAAGCAGCAAATCAAACTATACAATATTTAAATTTGGTAATCATGTGATTCGTTTCAAGGCACCTTATTCATTGGAGTATTATAGTTCAGTAAAGGAATGGGATCATGGATACCTGGTTGTTATGGCAAAATATAGACACAGCATTCAGGATGAAGAAGAATACATTGATCTGGTTCCTATTCTGGAAAAATTATATTTTGATGTAGATGAGTTTCTAAAACCTATTAAGGAAGTAAGGGTAGAATATGCTTAATATGAAAGAAGTAGCAGATGCAAGATTTTGATAAAAATGATTAAAGCATGGGATGAGCTTTTTCTTATGGAAAACTACTGCTAACGGCAAGGATTAAATACCAAAGAATTGCTGCTAAATAGTTGATGATGTTTATAATTTTCAGCCAAGCACAGAGTTTTCTATGGTTGTGGAGAATGGAACATATAACGTAAATGAGTAATTTTAAGAAATGATGCAGAATTACAAAGCAGGTATATCATATGAGCGTTGCGAAAAAGGGCAGAAGAATCCTTATTTATGAAGAAAAAGAGTATATCTGGTGGGTGAGGGAAGAAGATGACGACTGCGGCAAAATCTGGCTTACGGTTGTTTCATCCGATAAGAGCCTTGTAGTATCCTATCGAGTGGGAGAAGGAGACTTTTTCATTGTCAGTAAAGGAAAAATATTCCAAGGAAAAGAAACCTCCGGAAAATGGGAATATTATTGGTACCCCTTTTCTGCCAGTCCGCCTATGGTAATTACTCCGAAATTTGTCCGAGAGCTGCTTGCATGGGCAATTCATGGACGGGATGCAGAAAAATGCCAATGACCGGAAATGATTTTAAATTGTCAGGAACCATTGACATTTTTCCATGGGAGCTTGGTGGCAATGCAACCGCCATTTCTGATAGAATACTCCTATCAAAAGCAGCAGTATCCCGACAATTCCGGAAAAATTTGCAGACACATGCCGTTGGCGACTGGAAGCTCGTTCGGATAAAGGGGACTGGTAAGGGCATGCATTATGGGATGCCCTTAGGCTAAAATAAGGAGGAGCAGGTATGAATGTAGCAGACAGAATACAAACATTGAGAAAAGCAAAAGGAATGTCCCAGGAGGGATTGGCGGATCGGATTGGCGTGTCAAGACAGACCGTGTCAAAATGGGAAAGCGAACAAAGTCTTCCGGATTTGGAAAAGATCATTCTGTTAAGCGAGTGCTTTGAGGTAACAACCGATTATCTCCTAAAAGGAATTGAGCCCAAACCGGATGCCGCTGATGAAAAGCCGGATGCCAGAATTTTTTCAGCGACGGGAACAGCACTGAATTTCATCGGCTTGGTGGTTTCAATTATGGTGTGGATAGAGGAGCAAAGTACCGTGTCTGTTGCCATTGGCCTGATTTTTATGGCCATGGGATGCATGATTGCGGCAATCGGACAGTTTGTGGGGGAATGCAGAAAAAGTGCCCTCAGATGGTTTTTGGTCGTCAATGTGTGGTTTTTGGCATTGATTCCGATTTCCTGTGTATTTAATTGTATACAGGGGATTTTGGGGGGCTTTTCGTGGATGTTTATGCCGGTTCCTTATTTTGGAAATTCTTTCGTAGTCTTTTGCCTGGGATGGCTGGCGTATCTGGCTGTTTGCATTTGCACGGATTTGATTTTGGTGAAAGGGAAAAGATAGGACTTCTACAGAGTGGAAATTTTGTTCAATCAGTATTTGAGATGATAATAGAGATAGAAGCGTATTTTGGCGATTGCTATTTGTGGGGAAAAGGAAGCACTTTTTCAGAAATAAAAAAGCAAATGAATCAGATTTTAAGTGAAGTAAGTGAAACTGATTTTGCGGATGTTTTTTGTGCCCGTTTTGGGTATGAAAAAATAATTCCTGCAGATAAATTCGTTGATGTTGTAATTGATTTGGATACGCATAAGATCTATAGGAGGTATAATATGGATGGCTGAAATAAGGTACCAATGGGGTGCATGTGGGTTTACTTATGAAAGTACCTTTTCCGCATAGCGGAAAACTGAGTTCAGGGATGCCCCATGTGCCACTACTGATTGTCATTTATGGTGGTGCGCCAATGAGCGCATGTGGGTTTACTATGCAGGGAAGAACCTATGCTGTGGAGAAAAATGAGAGAGCAACTATGTAATCTCTTGAAAAAAAGCATTAAAATCACACTCAAGTATTTGAGTGAGCGCAATCAGCATATCAACACTGGGATTATTAAGCCCAGCTTCCACCTTACTATATGTACCTGTGCTGATATCAACACCAAGAAGCTGTAATTGTGAAACAATATCTTTGTTGCGCATGCCCTTTTGAATCCTCAGCTTTTTAATGTTTTCTCCTAAAAGATGATTGGTTCTCTGATTTACTCTGTCCATAATGTGAGTGTATCCAAAATGGCAGTAAAAATGATTCCAAAATGGCAGGAAATGTGGTATAATTCCATAAATGGGATCAAAAAGGAGAAGCAATGTCAGAAAAAATATTGAACATAATTGCGGAATGTCTTATGGATAAAGAGCTTTACGATTTTATATCTAAGGATGAAATTTATCTGAAGGGGGACAAAAAGATTGAAGAATTGACAATTCAATTATTAGAAATGGATTTATCAAAAGAAGTACATTCAGCAGTTAATGCATTAATAAATGCCTATATGATGAATTGTACCAGATATAGCAGATTGGCATATATAAAGGGGTTTAAGGATAGCGCTGCATTATTGAAAGAGATGAATTTAATCAATTAACTGCATAGAATGGTACTGTATTCACAGCCAATATTCAAGTAATAATGCATTAGCTTTTTCTCCGGTTATAAGAAAGACGAACCCTGTTTCCGGCCGCAGAATCTAAACCGTCAGCCTGTGAAATCCCCTGACCACAGGAACCGGAATTGCCGGATATAAAGACAGGCACAATGCAGATAGGGCAGGTGCCGTCCTCCTTAATACGGGAACCGCACATAGAACAATATTTATCCTCAGCTTCCGAAGCCAACTGACCGATCTTATCCGCTGCAGCGTCAGAGACAAGGGGAGCATCCGCCCCAATAGGATTGCCGTAATCCAAAGACCGTTCTTTCATAGAATTACGAAATATAGCCGCAAAAGAGCCTGCGGTTTTTGAAGCTGGCAAAACAGGCTGATTTATCTTAGAAGCCGCAAAAATATTTGATATATGAATACTTTCCGAAATCATAAAAATTCTCCTTTTTAATCCCCTGCGGGCATCCTCTAATACATACCCCTCGGAGTGAGTAGTAAAGTATAAAACTGTAAGTCAAGCATATGGCATTAACAGTTATTTGTCAATAAAAATTACATGATTACTAATGAACCAATTTCGCCCCTTTCGAAGCAAATGGCAGGTCATCAGCGTCAAAGCAAAGCTCCCCATACAGATCCCAAATACCTGTACAGGCATAATAGGGCAGACCCGGACCGCATAATACGCAAGCACCACCGGGATGGATTGACGCAGGAGATAGAGCAGATAGGATATCTGATTAAAATAAACAGTAAATCCGGTCTTCCGGTTCAAGAATCGCTTCCCTATCACAAGAAAAAACAAAATAGAGATCTACCCAATAAAATGAACCCACAGATCCCCGTAATAGGAAAAATGGTAATAAAGCACGCCGGAAGCAACAGCAATATGGTCAGATTCCGGAGATTGTCAATGTAATGCTTTCTCGATGGATTTTTCATAAATTCAGAATATGACAGTTCCATATACTTGCCAATAAAAATGAGCCCGTATGAGGCATACGATCTCATTGGAAAAATTAGGAAGACGCATATTGAATTATGTTGATAACGAAAGAGATTTAATATGCAGTTACAAGATTTTGGACATTCCCATAACAAAGAATTTGATGATTTCTTAAAAGTGTTTACTGAATGTATTAGACAAATTGATGATTTGCATTTTTAGGCTGAAAAGAAAGGCAAAATGAGCGGTTAGCCGGATTCATTAAAATTCTGAAGGCACAGAAGGGCGTCAAGGTATTGTGTTTTGAAACCAAACGGTTTATATTATTTATAGCGAAGTGTGCTTTCAGAATGGAGCAAAGAAATGAAAACGTCTGATATGATATAGAAGCTATGGAATAAAAAAGAGATAAGTGCATCAGAACCGGCCAGGCACATTGGCTTGAGAAATATTGCAAAGAAGCGGGATAGGCAAAGACAGTCGCAATTGAACAAATCTTGAATTAGTATGGAGGACAAATTATGCTATACCACTACACAGACTTCACAGCCTTTGACGGCATTATCCGCTGTGCGGAACTGCGGCTGAACAACATTCTGAATATGAATGATGCGTCCGAAATGCGATTTTTTATGAACGGCCTATGCCGTGCCGTTATGGAGCGGTTACAGTCAAACGGCGAGGAAGAAAAGAGCCGTGTGATAGAGAAGTTTTTCCGTGGGGAGCTGGCAGAGGAATTCCGCTATTCCGCATATGCGGCCTGCTTTTCCAAATACAGAGATGACGCCGCCCAGTGGGAGCGGTACGGACATCTGGGACAGGGCGTCTGCATTGCCTTTCATGAAAATCTGATGCAGAAAATGACAGGCGGAGCCGTATCACTGCAAACCGTGTACTATCAGAAAGATATGCGGGAGCATCGGCTTGTGGAAGAATTTTATCAGCTTATGACGGAAGAAAAGCAATTTTCAGAAATACAGCAGGAGCTGCGGGAGCTTATGAATGATGCATGGATACAGTCGGCGGCTTTCAAGCATCCCTCTTTTGCGAGGGAGAAAGAGCGAAGGCTGGTGATTTCTCCGTTTATATTAAATGAATTTGCCGTGGAGCCAAGATACCATGTGTCGGCAGGGCGGATTAAGAAATATTATCCTCTTGATTTGAACCGGATGTGCGGGCGGCTGGGACTTCATATGTCAGAATTGTTCGGGGAGATCATTATCGGCCCGGCATCCTCCCAATCCATACCAATCCTGCAGGATTATCTGGTTGACTGCGGTCTGAATTCACTGAAGCACAAGATTAGCATGTCGGACTGTCCCTTAAGGAAGCCAATATCATAGAGTCTTCCGAAAAAATAAAAAAGAAGCTTTTAAATTTATAGGATGTCCTGAGAAACAAATCAGAAATTGGGGGCATCAAATAACAGGAGGTTAACAGATGTGTAAATGCAGTAAAAAGTATCTGCTGATTAGTGTTTTATTAGCAGCGTTATTATGCGGATGTACTAAGAAGAATACAGTGAAAAATCCGGTAGAAGAGGAAAATGCTGCTTCAACGGAAAAAGAAAATTCTGCATCCAATGTTGTATCCTTCGAAGGCAAAGATATGGATGGCAATACATTTTCAGTCGAGAACTGTGCCGATTCCCGGCTGACTATGATCAATGTCTGGGCAACCTACTGCAATCCCTGCCTTAGCGAGATGCCGGAGCTTGGGGAGTTGACAAAGGAATACGAGGCAGAGGATTTCCAACTGATTGGTATTGTCAGTGATGTGCTGGAAGGGCAGGAGGATGAGAGTTTGGAATATGCATTGAGCCTGATTGAGGAAACAGGGGCCGATTATCCCCATTTGCTTTTGAACGAGTCCTTGTACAAGGGGCTTCTCACAGAGGTGACAGCAGTGCCTACAACATTTTTCTTGAATAAAGATGGAGAGATTCTGGATGTGATTGTGGGGGCCATGGATAAATCCAAGTGGAAGGAGAAGATAGATGCATTACTGGAAGAACTATAGGCAAAAAACGTATCTTGACAGACAAAGTCTGTCAGTTGGGAAAGGGCATGAATTATGGCATGTCCGTAAAGTATGGATTTTGGGTACGGCCTTGGGAGTTATATTTCTGGGTATCGGTGCTGCTCAGGGACAGCTTGGTGTTATCTGGAAAAAGGCAGTGATGATTTGTTTGGAATGCATTGGGATCGGGTAAAGATATGAGAAAAAATCTGCGTCTTAAAATACAACTTCTTTTTACTATTGTTACCAATGGGTATGCTTACGGTTTTTTCAAAGGAAAAATTTATCAGGGAACTTTTAAATATGTCTGCGTTCCCGGCTTAAATTGCTATTCCTGCCCTGGAGCAGTCGGATCCTGTCCCATAGGGGCACTCCAGGCATTGCTGAATCAGCGGAATCTTCAGATACCTTTTGGGGTTCTTGGATTTTTCTTTGTGTTTGGAAGCATACTGGGACGCTTTGTCTGCGGGTGGCTGTGTCCCTTTGGGTTAGTTCAGGATCTGATTCATAAGATTCCGATTTTTCAAAAAAGAAAGCGGCTGCCCTTTCATTCAGTTCTGAAATATGGAAAATATCTTGTTTTGATATTTCTGGTGTGCATTGGCTCTATGTTCCTTTTTGGCGGCTTTGCGAAAGTTCCGGCCTTTTGCAAATATCTATGTCCTTCCGGCACATTATTTGGGGCCTTGCCCCTGCTTACAGGAAATAGCCTGTTGCGTAGCCAGATTGGAGGACTGTTTTTCTGGAAGCTTGGCCTTCTGATATTTCTTTTGATTATTTCGGTGAAGATTTACCGTCCATTTTGCCAATACCTGTGCCCCCTGGGGGCTATTTATGGTTGGTTTAATCGTATCAGTCTTGTGCAGATTCATTGGGAGGAAGAAGCATGCAGCTCCTGCAGTTCCTGTGAGGCAGCCTGTCCGGTTGGACTTTCTATAAAGGAGATATCAGGCTCTCCCGAATGCATACGCTGCGGCAGATGTATACAGGCATGTCCCAAGAAATGTCTGCATTTTCGGAAGTAAGGATTTTAGCATATTCCCTGCTGAACTTCCTGCTTTCCGAAGAAATTTTGTTCCACCTCCCGGCGCACCTGCTGTTCTGTCAAGGGAGCGGAGGAGGAAAGCTCAAAGTATACATAACCGCTGCTGGATTTTGCATAGCCGCAGGCGGTGTAGAGATTTCCGCTGGGAAGTTTTTTCTCCAGAGAAAGGTAAGTGTAGGCTTCCCGGTCAATCCAGTCCCCAATGGTATAATCAATGTTGGAAGTTGTTAATTCTACTACGGCCTCAGACACATAATCGCAGAGCACTTCGTCCAGAATCCATTTTTCCCGTTCTGAAAGCTTTACATAGGAAAGCTGAATAGGAGAGGAGCTTTTGGTGGGAAGCTTGACCGATGTGAGGATGCCTTGCTCTATATGAAAAGTTTCCTCTGCTGTAAAGTTGGCAGCCAGTACCTCTTTGGAGTCAGGCAGTATGGAACATGTGATTGCTGCCAGTGTTATAAGACATGTTAAGATGATTTTTTTCATAGACCCCTCCCGCTTCTATTTGGATGGTATTCTAAGAAGCTTTTGCATGCTTGTATTAGGGTTGAACTTCTAAGAATACTCTTGTTATTTGGAGTTTTTATCAGTATACACTAAAAGTATTACAAAAATATGAAGAACACATTTATATTGTGTTATAATTATGAGAAATTTAAATAAATATTCAGAAAAAATAACAATTAGCGACAAAGAGGGACAAGAATAGACGAGAATAGAGAATCCGGCCTATATAAAGTTGCCTTACGGCAAGAGGCCGGATTCCGGCTCCAGTACTGTACTGGCCTGTGACCGTGCAGCGCAGTGCACGGAGTGAACCGTAACAAAATTTACGAGAAAAGCTGCGATTTTTTATGTAAGTTTTACAAAAGAATTTTTGGGAAACGAGAGATGAATGGAGATAGATATTTTAAAGAATACCTTTTATTTGATTGCAGTAGGCAGCGGTAGTATGGTATAATTTTAACAATGGGATTGCGTTCAGGAAAAAGTTTAGAAAACAGTAACACCTGGACAGTGCACAGAGCCATTTAGGGACGCATGTATTTGCGGCCATAAATGGATCTAAGAGTCGGTGTACTGTTCAGGTGTTACGGAACTAAAAACAGCAGCACTTGAATTAGAGCCAGAACAATTTGCAAGCGCATGTATTTGCGGTTGAAAATTGTTCTAGATGGAGGGCACTGGTTCAAGTGCTGCGGAACTGGAATGGAGGAAATTTGGAATGGCAAATGTAGTATTTCGATTCGAGGACGGCGATCAGGTAACGGTGTCCACAGCCCTGGGAGAAAACTTGCTTGAGACGGCCCGGAAATCCAATGTGGTGATTGACGCCCCCTGCTCCGGCAATGCTTCCTGCGGAAAATGTAAGGTAAAGTTTATTAAGGGCAAGCTGGATTCCAAGAAGACCCGTCATATCAGCGATGCGGAGTATGAGGAGGGCTGGCGTCTGGCCTGTGTAAGCCAGGTGGCAGGAGATGTGGAGGTGATGGTGCCGGACATTGCCTCTGCTTACCGCAGCCGCATGAAAGTGGCGGACCTAAGCTCCCCGGAGGAGGTAGCCATCTTTGACGAATCCAAGCGGAAGATTGAGGAAGCGGATCTGCCGCTTCACAACAACATCCATATTGTGCGGATCAAAATGGACCCTCCAAGCCTTGAGGATACCATGCCGGATATTGAGCGTGTGATTCGAGCTTTGCAGGAGGTTACAGGGATCCAGTATATCCGGATTCCCTATTCTTCCCTGCGGAAGCTTCCCAACACCCTGCGGAGCAGCAATTTTGAGATCCAGTGTATCATCGGCCAGGCTCAACGCCATGTATTTGTCTATGATGTGTATGGGGCAAATGAAGATTTGATCGTGGGCGGCCTTGCCGTTGACATCGGAACTACCACCGTGTCCGCAGTAGTAGTGGATATGATAGACGGAAAGATTCTGGCAAAGGCATCCACCGGAAACGGACAGATCCGTTACGGTGCGGATGTTATCAACCGGATTATTGAATCCACCAAGCAGGGCGGGCGTACCCGTCTGCAGGATGCCATAGTAGCGGAGACACTGAATCCAATGATTCAGCAAATGTGCCGATCCGCGGGAATCAGCACACGGCATATTTACCGTCTGGCCATTGCGGGCAACACCACCATGAATCACTTGCTTATGGGAATCAATGCGGATCCTCTCCGCATGGAGCCGTATATTCCGGCATTTTTTAAGACAAACTCTTTCTATGCGTCGGATATTAATCTAAAGGTTCACCCGGATGCTCATATTATTATGGCTCCCAATATCGGAAGCTATGTGGGCGGAGATATTACGGCAGGTACTCTGGTGAGTATGCTCTGGAACCGGCCGGAATTTTCCCTGTTTATTGACCTGGGAACCAACGGAGAGCTGGTGTTCGGCAACTCCGACTTTATGATGAGCTGTGCCTGCTCTGCAGGTCCGGCCTTTGAGGGCGGCGATATCAGCTGCGGCATGCGTGCTACGGACGGAGCGATTGAGGCGTGTACCATTGATGCGGAAACCATGGAGCCTGATTTTACCATTATTGGAGATGAGAAAGAGAAGCCTATCGGTCTGTGCGGTTCCGGTATTATTGATGTGATTGCGGAGCTGTTCCGCTGTAAGATTATCAGCCCCAAGGGTAAATTTGTCCGGGACGGGAAGCGGATTAAGAGGGATGCCTACGGGATGGGAAGCTACGTGCTGGCCCCCCAGGAGGAATCCGGCACTGTGAAGGATGTGGAGATTACCGAGGTGGATATTGATAACTTTATCCGTGCCAAGGGAGCGATTTTCTCTGCTATTCGCACTATGCTTAAGACGCTGGATTTTGATATCAGTATGATTGAGCAGGTGTATGTGGCAGGCGGAATCGGAAGCGGCATCAATATGCAGAATGCCATTAATATCGGTATGTTCCCGGATATTCCGGTGGAATGCTACCATTATATCGGCAATTCTTCTTTGTCTGGCGCTTATGCGATGCTGCTGTCTACCAAGGCGGAACGGAAAGTCTATGAGCTGGCTCAGAATATGACCTATCTGGAGCTTTCCACGGAGCCGGGATATATGGATGAGTTTGTGGCTTGCTGTTTCCTGCCTCATACGGATAGTTCATTGTTCCCGTCCATAGAGCAGTAGAAGCAAGACTGCTGCTTAGAGTGAACGAATGACTAAGCTTATGGGCTTGAATTTATATATAGAGCCAAAGCAAGAAAACAGTGAAGAGAATGATTTGCATATCATTATTTCCTGTAGAGCGTATTTGTTATAAAAAATTGCCCACTTCTCTCAAAGACGTATCTTTTTTGGGAGAGTGGGCAATTGAATGATAGGCTGTAAGGATAGAAATAAGTAAAAGGAGTAGGAGCGACAATGGAATTTCCCTATGAAAAAGACAACAAGGAACGGATTCCCCTTACGCATTATCTGGAGGAATACCAAAAAATAGACCCAAAGGAAGCGGCCCTGCGCTGCGGCGTGGAGTTTGATGAGGAAAAGCAGCAGTTTCATGTTCGGCTGATGGGCTATTCCTATCTGGCGGATTATCCGGAGTTTGCACTTCATCCGGAAGAGGGGGAGGAAGGTCCCGTACATTTTTCAGAAATGGTTCCGGCTAAGATTATTGTTTTGCGGTTTCTTATTTCCGGCCAGTCTGTGAAAAGCACCGGAAAGTATCTGACCTATCGGGAGGTGCCCTGGGGCGAGGTGTATTTCCGGCAGTTTGAGGGGCGGTGTCTGACAAGGCTTAAGTTTGCCTTTGGTTTTAAGCTGAATGAGTTTGCAGCAGCTATGGAGAAGCTTGGGGCGGAAAAAATTTCCATGGGGGATGCGGCCTATGAGTTTGAATTTATAAACGGACTTCATGTACGATTTATTCTGTGGGCCGGGGATGATGAATTCCCGCCCTCTTCGCAGATTTTATTTGAGGATAATTTTCCTTATGCTTATCAGGCGGAGGATCTGGCGGTGGTGGGGGATATTTCCATTACGACGCTGAAAGCTTTGGCGGCTTCCTGATATGGGGAGATGAAAAATTCTCCGATTCATACTGTTTTAGATCAAGTGGAAATGCTTAAGAGCATGTGCAATGCCATGATCATCTATATCTGTAGTGATATAATCTGCGGCTGCTTTTGCTTTTTGGGAAGCATTTCCCATGGCCACGCCGATTTGTGCAAATTCCAGCATATCCACGTCGTTGTCTCCGTCTCCAAAGGCCATGATGCTGTCAGAGGTCAGATTGTAGTGCTCTAAAAGCTTTTGGATGCCGACCGTTTTCCCGCCGTCTGCAGGGATTATATCGATGGCGCCTTCATCCCAGCTGGTGAATTTACAGTGGTCTAGGCATGAAAGGAGTTCTTTTGCATCCGCTTGGGTAAAAAATCCGGCGGCTTGATAAAGCTCTCCTCCGCAGTAGTCCTCTATGGGCGGTGCAAAGGATGAGACATTTTTTAAGGATGAGCTTACTTTCTCATGTGTCATATTGGTGTACCGGCGGTTCTCTTCGATCAAGGTAAGAGGCCGCCTTTTTGTGCGGAAAAATGCAGCGATTTTCTCTGTGTCCGCCTGGCAAATGGGATTTTTGTAGAATACATGCTTTTGGCGGTCCAGACAGATCTGCCCGGTCAGCGACACGTATCCGTCAAAGGGAATAAGATCACCTAACAGATGCTCGATCATGATCATGTGTCTTCCAGTGGCCGTGAAAATCGGAATTCCCTGTTCCTGAAGCTCCTTTAGGGCTTTGCATGCACTTTCTGGTATCTGATGGGCTTTGTGAGAGTATAGGGTTCCGTCAATGTCAAAAAATACGGCTTTTATCATTTTAGTTTGTCCTCGAGAAGTGATAGGTATATCGGCTGCCGGCATAGTAGGTTTCTGTGTACTCAAAGAGAAGGTCCGGTTCAATGGTGCTGGTGTGGCTGGATTTTAACAGTGCGCAGGAATCAACCTGTAAGAGTTCCTGCTGCTTTTTACTGGGAAGCAGTGCGCTGAAATTGTGATCCAATACAATTGGATATATCTGGTGGGTATTGTTAAGGTATTCATAAAGGGATCCTTCCAGAATTGTCACATCCAGGGCCGGAAGGTATTTACAGGGGATATAGGTATGGCTTAGTGCAATCCGAACATCATTACTGGTACGGATGCGGAAAATATAGTGAAGAAGTTCCTGAGCCTCAAGCCTGAGCTGTTCTGCGGCCAGGGGAGCTTCTTCTGTGCGTATAACCCGGTATTCCATTAAGATAGCGCCTGCTTTTTTTCCCACAGAGGCCATGTCCGCAGAGAAGCTGCTTCCGGATGTTCCGATGTTTTTCGTAACCTTGGGCTCCAATACAAAGCTTCCTTTTCCTGCCGTACGGCTGATATATCCCTGTGCGGCAAGGGCTGACAGGGCTTTATTGGCTGTCATGCGGCTTACATGGTATTTTTCACAGAGCTGGGCTTCCGTCATAAGCTGCTCTCCGGAGCGCAGCGTTCCGTTCTGAATCATTTCCATAATATCTTGTGCAATCGTTAGGTAAAGAGGTTCTTTTTTCATAGTTGTTCTCCGAAAAATATACTTTTTCTTAAAAAAATATATACATATTATAGAGAAATAATATATAAAAGTCAACATAATCAAAATAACAATATTTTATTTGATTATCATTCATTACAAATAATATACATTAAAACTGCATTAAATATATATTTTTTGACGAAATGTATTGACAAATATATAAATGTATATTAACATAATTAAAAATGTATATACATTAAGAATAAGTCCGGCTAAGAAATGTAGAGTGTTTAACAGAAATATTTTTTGCTGGACGGTAAAGTTGCGAAAGCGCACGAGAGGAACTTTCATGAGTGCACTTTCGAATGAAAGTTTTTCTCATAGGTGTGCGCTGAAGTGACTTTACCCTTTAGTACAGTTGCGTAGCAACTTAAAGAAAGGAGGAACGCAATGAAAAATATTATTCTGCTGACCCATGGAGAGTTTTCCAAAGGGATTGCGCAGTCCTGCCGGTTTATACTTGGAGATGTGCCGAATATGACAGCTCTCAGCATAACGTTAGACGAGTCGGTTGAGCAGGCAAAGGCCATGATTGAAGATGCATGGAGAGCTTTTGACAATTCGGCCCCTACGATTCTTATTACGGATATACCGGGCGGCAGCACCACACAGTCTTCCATTGGAATTCTTGCGGAGCATCCGGATTTTTATTTGGTATCAGGTCTTTGCCTTGGAATGCTGCTTTCACTTGCCATGCTGGAGCTGACGGGTGATCGGGAAGAAAACTTAAGGAATATCCGGGCGGTGATTGAAGAGGCAAAGGATACACTGATGCTGGTAAATGATGTGGAAGCGGCCGGGACTCTGGAAGATACCGAAGGAGAGCTGTAGACAGGATATTACGGAACGAAAACAGTAATATTCTGTCAGTGCACAAATCGATTTGCAGACGCAGCTTTAAGCGGCTGAAAATTGATTTAGATAAGGGTGTATTGACGGAATATTACGGAACTACAAATAGGAAGGAGAAGGAAGTTATGATTAAAGTATTGCGTGTGGACGACCGCTTGTTACATGGCCAGGTAGCTGTTGCCTGGGTAAACTTTTATAAGGCGGATGTGATTCTGATTGCAAACGATCAGGTGATTAAAGATCAGACCATGCAGATGGCGTTTAAACTGGCAACGCCTCCGGGGGTTACTTTGTCTATGAAGTCTTTGGACGGAGCAGTTGCGGTGATTAACAATCCCAAGCATGCGTCCCGCAGCATCATGGTGGTCGCCAAGACCATGCAGGATGCGGAATATGTATGCAATAAGACAGAGGGAGCCATAAAAACTGTTCTTTTGGGAGGTCTTAGAAGCGGAGAAGGAAAGAGGCAGATTGATATGAATTCCTATATGTCAGAAGATGATATTGCGGTTATGAATCGTCTGGAACAGGCAGGAATGGCAATTACCATGCAGCCGGATCCCACGCAGAAAAGCCTTACTTGTGAGGAAATACGGAAAAATTTTAGTAAGAACGGTTAACGGGAAGGAGAAAAACAATGAGTGTTATTCAAGCGGTATTACTTGGCATTCTCGGCGGACTGGGCATCTGGGACAGCCGTGTAATGGGTATGTTTATGATGGATCGGCCCTTGTTTTTAGGACCGGTTGTAGGACTGATTTTGGGGGATTTTCAGACAGGCATTGTGGTTGGGGCTTCTTTAGAGCTGGTTATGATGGGAATTGTAGGAATCGGTTCCGCTACAATTCCGGATACGGTATCGGGCAGTATTCTGGCTACGGCCTTTGTTATAACTTCCGGCCTTGATGTCAGTGCGGCAGTGGCATTGTCTCTGCCGATTGCAACCCTTGGACAGCTTGTAGGCGTTCTGGTCCGCACGGCAAACGGTTATTTTGCACATCAGGCGGATAAGGCTGCGGAGAGAGGCGATTACAAAGGTGTTGACCGAGCCCTGTGGGGAGGCGCCGGATTATTTTTCCTTGCATATTTCCTGCTGGTGTTCTGCGGAGCATTGCTTGGATCCGCAGTGATCGGCGCATTTGTAGATAAGCTTCCCCAGAGTGTGATTGACGGTTTTAAGGTGGCCAGCGGTATGCTTCCGGCTCTTGGAATTGCTATATTGATGCAGCTTCTCTTTGATAAAAAGAATGTGGCATTTTTCTTTGTGGGCTGGGTGTTGAGTGCTCTTCTAGGCGTAAATACCGTAGGAGCCGCAGTAGTAGGAACAACCATTGCCTATATTATGTTCCAATATGGAAGAGGAAGAAAGACAGAAACAGCGGCTGTAGAAACAACAGGTATGTCTGATGATTTGGGAGGTGAATTGTAATGGCAGATGAGAAAGTATTAACAAACGAGGAATCCGTAATGAGCCCGGATATTTTTAAGAAAACCTTTTGGCGGTCATTTCCGCTGCAGGCCTGCTTCTTCTATGAAAGAATGCAGAATGTGGGTTTCGCCTATCAGATGATACCGGCTCTTAAAAAGCTGTATCCCGATAAAGAGGAAGCTTCTGAAGCATTAAAGCGCCATCTGGTGATTTTTAATACTACACCGGCCATTGTTACCTTTATTACAGGCGTTGCCATTGCAATGGAGGAAAAACTGAAAAAGGCAAAGGAAAATGGGGAAGGGGGAGATCCGGAATCCGTCAATGCGGTAAAGACGGCTCTTATGGGACCTCTTGCGGGAATCGGAGATTCTTTCTTCTGGGGAACCTTTCGCATTATTGGCGCAGGTATCGGATGTTCTCTGGCGGCGCAGGGAAGTATTCTGGGTGCCATATTATTCCTGCTGATTTATAATGTACCTCATTTGCTGGTTCGCTATTTTGGATTGAAAATCGGATACCGCAGCGGTATCAGCTTTTTAGGGAATATGTCAGAGGGCGGTGTGATTGCGGCGCTTTCTGAGGTGGCCAAGGTGTTGGGACTTGTTGTGGTAGGCTCTATGTGCGCCTCTATGGTAAGTCTGGCAAGTCCTCTGGTTTTGAATATTGGCGGGGCGGAGATTGTAGTACAGGATATTTTTGACGGAATCATTTCCGGATTTCTTCCGTTGGCTTTGACATTTGGTACATACAAATTATTACAGAAAGGATTTAAGACCACGACAATTCTCTGGGGCATGATTATCGTAGGAATTGTCGGAAGTGTCTTGGGTATTTTATAATGGCATCGAATATGTATAATTACATCTGCGAGACTCCCGCGGTATTAAAACATATCATTGAGAACCGCAGGGAGATTACGCAGGAGTTTGTAGAGAAGTTTAAGGATAAAGAGATTGAGCAGATCTATGTGCTGGGCTCCGGCACCAGCTACCATGCAGGCCTTACGGCAAAGAACTATCTGGAAGAGATGCTGGGTATGAAGGTAATCTGCATGTATCCCACGCAGTTTGAGCGAAGTGAAAAGATATTTAACAAAAATACTTTGGTGATTGGCATGTCTCAGGGCGGGCAGAGCCTTTCTACGGTGGCAGGGCTGGACTGTGCCAAGGCTCAGGGCTTTGGCACGGCGGGAGTTTCCGCAAATAAGAATGCATTTCTTTTCCAGCATGCAGATGCAAAGACGATCATTGAGGTTGGAAATGAAAAATGCGGCGCTAAGACGAAGGGCTATGCCGGAACCACTGTGACTTTGATGATGATGCTGACAGAGCTGGCTTTGGCAAAGGGGATCACCACAGAGGAAAAGGCAGCGGCTTACCGGGAGCGCATGTACAAGGTGATTAATAATCTTGAGAATGTGACAAAGGCTTCTGTTGCGTGGTATGGGAGGATTAAGGAGGAATTCCTTCCGGCAAAGCGCATTATTGTAGTGGGATATGACGGAATGTACGCCGATGTATTGGAAGGCTCTTTAAAAATTCTGGAGACAGTCCGGCAGGGCGTTACCGGATATGATATTGAGGAATTTTTCCATGGAATCTACAACTCCATTACGGACAGTGCCCATGTATTCTATCTGGGCTCCAAAGGGGATTATAAGCCCAGAACCTTGAAGCTGATTGATATTTTAAGTGAGTGGACGCCCCACAATTATCTCATTGCATCTCCGGAGGGAGTGGGCAACAGACGGGATAAGGACCTTCTGGTAGAGTTTACGGAGGATCCGCTGTTCTCTCCGTGGGAGTATATTATCCCTCTGCAGATTGTGGCATGCTTTGCGCCGGAGGATCTGGGAATTAATCCGGATATTCCAAAGGATCCCCAGTTTCATAAGAAAATCGGAAGCAAAAATATGGAGGGCGTTACCAATCCCTATGGTGTGGAAGATGAAAAATAGGATTACGGCAGTGATTGCTTAAAAGGAATGGCTGCGGACCGGACGGGACGATTTCGTTCCGTCCGAAGTCTTTATAGGTACTGTTGTTCGTTCAGGCAGGAATGAATTTTGTGGCTTTGTACAATTTCAACCGGATCGGGAAATTTACCTGGAAGTATGTGCTTTTGTTTGAGCGCATGCTGCTTTGTTTTTTGGAGTAATTGAATGGCTATGGAGGGTGCGGCAAGTGTTTTGTAAGATTTTTACATATAGTGGTTTGTGACTGTGAACAGTAGTGCTGGTTTTAGATTATGAGGTACAGGATCTGGTGAATTACTTGCGGAAGACTGATAAAAGAGTTATTATGAATATGATACCTATGGAGAGTTTTTTTGGAATGTTCTATCAAAAGCCTATGGAGTAAGATGGAAAATGAAAAAGATATTATTAATTGCCACAGGGGGCACCATTGCGTCAAAATATTCATCGGAGGGGCTTAAGCCGGGGATTACCTCTGAAGAGCTGCTGGCTTATGTGCCGGAGATACGGGAATTCTGTATGGTGGATACGGTACAGCCTTTTGAGCTGGACAGCACGAATGTCTGCCAGGAGCACTGGCTGATTTTGGAACGGGTCATAGAGGAAGCCTATGACAGATACCATGGGTTTGTAGTCTGCCATGGAACGGATACGATGGCTTATACGGCGGCAGCCCTTTCTTATCTTATACAGAACAACCGAAAACCAGTCGTTGTGACCGGTGCGCAAAAACCGATTAATCTGGAAATAACCGATGCGAGAGCGAATCTTCGTGACAGCCTCCGGTTCGCTTCGGATGACCGTGCATATGGTGTAAATATTGTTTTTGACGGAAAGGTGATTGCAGGAACCAGGGCAAAGAAAGAGCGTTCCAAGAGCTACAATGCATTTTCCAGTATCAATTATCCGGATATTGCGGTGATTCAGGAGCATAGAATCATTTTTTATATAGAAGATCATTTTCGTCTCACAGAGCCGGTAAGGTTTTATCACAGGATGAATAGGCGGGTACTGCTTTTGAAAATGATTCCGGGAATGGACGGACGGGTGCTGAATATGCTGGCGGATGAGTATGATGCAGTGATTATTGAATCGTTTGGAGTGGGCGGACTTCCCACCTATGGCCAGCATGACTTCCTGGAAGCCATTGATAACTGGTGTAGCCAGGGGAAGAAGATGATTATGGCAACCCAGGTGACCCATGAGGGGAGTGATATGGCGGTTTATCAGGTTGGAAAAGCGATAAAAGAACGCTTTCCGATTATAGAAGCCTTTGACATGACATTGGAGGCGACCGTTACAAAGGTGATGTGGCTTTTGGAACAGAATTTGTCTGGTGAGGAATTTAAAAAGGAGTTTTACCGGACGATTAATCATGATGTTTTGTTGGTGGAGTAAGCGGTGCCGGCATAGGCAAGGGCGTAATGTAAAGAATCGAACGGGGTGGCATTATCACTTGCAATGGAAAATATATCAAATGAAAAATCCCTCCGGCATTGATATTTTTACAAATTACTGTACCATTTAAGCTTTCTCTTTTTTGAACTGTTTTATTTCCGAACGAATCAGATCAGCTATCGCAGCAGATCTGCTGCGATAGCGATGCCATATTTTGATGGAAAAACGTAGTCTTCAGAATATTCTGTGAGTTCCTTCCCTTGAAATCGTACCTTGTAAGCCTTGATTTTAAAGGTTTTTTAAACTCCTTTTTCGTGAATAAGATTGATTTGGTACTTGCAGAATGGAAAATTTTGTGCTAGTATAAAATCCACGGACAGGAATATTTTTCCATCTGCAATTCTTTTGCAGTCAAATGTCTTTTTGTCAATGTCTCCGGTTCGGAGAGGTTTTCAACAAACTAAGAAATGGTACACCCGATAAGTATCCCTAATAGGAATAATGCATTTTGTGTCTCTTTCAGGCACCGGATTTTGTCCGGTAGGGTTATAGTTCAAATATATCCGCTTGTTCCATAGAGACAAAATGTGTATAAAAAATATTGCGGCGGAAAGGAGAAGGTGTATGGCAGATTTGAATTTCCGGTGAGGATTCGCATGGTGCTTCCTAACGATTCCACTAGGCTTGCGGATGAATGTTCTCTACTGGTTACGGATTTGGTGGTGGAGCTTAAGGATGGAAGTCTGGCAAATGTGGAGGTGCAGAAGATTGGCTATATGTTTCCCGGACAGCGCAGTGCGTGTTATTCGTCCGATATGCTGCTGCGTCAGTATAAACGTGTGAGAAGCAAAAGAAGAAAAAAGTTCAGCTACAGGGATGTAAAACCAGTCTATACAATTGTGCTTTTTGAGACCAGTACAAAGGAATTC
>NZ_JAYMNS010000051.1:0-15249 GCF_036941035.1 Candidatus Merdisoma sp. JLR.KK006
TATATCAAAATCAAATGGCTGTTACTGGTAATGCAGGCAAGACCACGCAAAAGATACGTCTGATGGCGTATTTTTGACGTGGTTTTTTTGTGTCCAAAACAGACCAATGAAAGGAGCTTTTTATGGATTACAAAAAATTAGGATATGATTTACTCCCGTTGGTAGGCGGAGTAGATAATATCAGCAAGCTGACACATTGTGCAACCAGACTTCGTTTCGAATTCTGTGACCGCAGCAAGGTTGACAAAACTGCAATCGAAAATACTCCCGGTGTTATCAGCGTAGTAGAAAAGGGAGGCCAGTTCCAGGTAGTTGTAGGAAATGATGTGCCAATTACTTATCGAGTACTGATCAATGAAATGGGAGGAACCGCAGCAAAATCGTCTTCCGAATCTTCTTCCGATGATGAGAAAGAAAAGTCCGGAATCATCACTAATATTATCAGTGTGATTTCAACCACTTTCACACCGGTCATCCCGGCCCTTATCGGAGGTGGTATGATCAAGGCCGTACTGTCGATCCTTGTGCTTTGCGGCCTGGATGACAGCAGTTCTACCTATGCAATTTTAAACCTGATTTCTGACGCAGCATTCTATTTCATGCCTGTACTTCTTGCATATGGTGCGGCAATTAAATTTGAATGCAACCCGGTCCTGGCAATGACACTGGCATGTGCCCTCCTTCATCCCACATGGACGGGCATGGTTTCCGCCGGTGAAGGAGTTGATTTTTTCCATATTCCCGTACAATTGGTAGATTATTCCTACTCTGTAATCCCGATTATACTGAGTGTATGGCTTATGTCATATGTGGAAAAATTTGCAGAGAAATACACGCCATCCATTATCAAATTTTTCCTGAAACCACTTATTATCCTGTTTATCTCGGTACCGATTGCACTTGTGATTATAGGACCTCTTGGAAGCTTCCTCAATTCTGTGATTGAAGCCGGTGCCAATATCATCAATGCAAAAGCAAGCTGGCTTCTCCCCATGCTGATGGGTGCATTCCAGCCATTCCTGGTACTGACAGGTACCGCCTGGGCTATGACACCGATTGCTACCGTTCAGATCTCTTCTCTTGGATATGAGATCGTCAATGGACCTGGTATGCTGGCATCTAATATCGCACAGGGCGGTGCAACCCTTGCAGTTGCATTAAAAACCAAAAACAGCCAGTTAAAACAGTTGGCAAGCTCTTCCGGCTTTACGGCGGTTATGGGTATTACCGAGCCATGTCTCTATGGTGTGTTGCTTCGTTTAAAGAAGCCATTTATTGCTTCCATGATTGGCGGCGGTATCGGCGGTATCTATGCAGGCCTTTCCGGATTGGTACGTTACGCATTCGTCTCTCCGGGTCTTGCGGCGCTTCCTGCTTTCATTGGCGCAAACCCCATGAACATTGTACATGCAGTCATTACCTGTATCATTTCTTTCGCAGCAGCCTTTGCGGCAGCATGGATTCTGGGATTTGATGAACCGGCAGATCCGGAGCAGGCCAGAAAAGAGACTAAGCCAGCCGCAAAACCGGTTTCCGGACCAGCATCCGTGGCTGTGCCTGTCAACGGAACATGCATTCCTCTTTCAGAAGTAAATGATGCCGTATTTTCACAGAAAATTCTTGGAGACGGGGCTGCGATTATTCCGTCAGAGGGAAAAGTCTATGCGCCGGTAAATGGCACTGTTTCAACTGTATTTGATACCAAACATGCCATTGGCCTGCTTAGCGAAGATGGCGTGGAATTGCTGATTCATATTGGAATCGACACGGTAAATCTGGAAGGAAAGCATTTTACCGCACATGTAGAATCAGGACAAAAAATTAAGCAAGGAGATTTGCTGGTTTCTTTTGATCAGGAACAAATTCAGAAAGATGGATATGATACGGTAACTCCGATCCTTATCACCAATACGGCAGAGTTTCATTCGATTCATATGAATGCCAGCGGCAATGTGAAGGTTGGAGATGTTCTCTTAACTGTCCAGTAATTGACTAAAAAGGAGTACAGATATGCTTTATTCTAAATTAAATGATTTTCCGGAAGATTTTCTTTGGGGAGCATCCTCTTCTGCCTACCAGGTAGAAGGCGCCTGGGATGAGGATGGAAAAAGTCCGTCCATCATCGATATGTATGAGCACCCAAAAGAATATGCTGATTTTAAGGTGGCTAGTGATCATTATCACAGATATAAAGAAGATATCCGATTATTTGCAGAAATGGGACTGAAAGCTTATCGGTTTTCCATTGCCTGGACACGGATTATCCCTGATGGGACAGGGGAAGTAAATCCTGCCGGAATCGCTCATTATCGGAATGTGATACAAGAATGCCGCAAATACAAGATAGAGCCTGTTGTTACTATGTATCATTTCGATTTGCCTTATAGTCTGGAGGAAAAAGGCGGTTGGAGTAACCGGGAGACTATTGATGCTTTTGCAGCTTATGCAGAAGTGCTATTTACCCATTTTGGAAATGATGTGACTTATTGGCTTACCATTAATGAACAGAATACGATGATTCTGCATCCGGGAGCTATTGGCTTGCCAAAAGGCGGAAAGCTTCCCTCCAAAAAAGAATTATATCAGCAAAATCATCATCTAATGCTGGCGCAGGCGAAAGCCATGAAGCTGTGTCATAAGCTGTGTCCAAAGGGTAAGATTGGACCGGCGCTGAATCTGACGGCAATGTATCCGGAAACCTGCAATCCTCATGATTCCATTGCGGCCCATAACTGGGAAGTGCTTCGCTGTTGGAATTTTGCAGATGTTCCGGTATTTGGCTGGTACCATCCACTGGCATGGAGCTATCTGCAGCATCGGGATCTGGCTCCGGAATCTGCATCTGAGGATCGAGAGATTCTTATGGGTGCAAATCCTGATTTTATTGCAATGAACTATTATTCCACAGCAACAATTGCTGCCAGCAGAGGAGACAGTTCCGATGTGTCCGCAAGAGCCGGAGATCAGCAGATTATGCTGGGCGAAGAGGGTGTTTACCGTGCTGCGGAAAACCCCTTTGTGTCCAAGACGAAATACGGATGGGTAATTGATCCGGAAGGTTTCCGATATACTCTTCGGAAAGTGTATGAACGGTATCGCCTTCCTATTCTGATTACAGAAAATGGTATCGGAGCGCCTGATCAGCTGGAGAACGGTCAGGTACATGACGATTATCGAATTGAATTTATCCGTCAGCATCTCCATGCAATGCGGCTGGCAATTACGGATGGTGTTGAGATGCTTGGTTATTGCCCATGGGCGGCTCTTGATGTTGTCAGCACCCATCAGGGTTATCAAAAGAGATATGGCTTCATTTATGTGGATCGTGATGAGTTTGATCTAAAAGAAATGAAGCGGATTAAGAAGGACAGCTTCTTCTGGTATCAAAAGATCATTGAAGAAAATGGGAATTCCCTGTAAAATAGGGATAAAGTAAAAGAGGGTTGTGTCATGAGGGTACTAAAAATACTGAACAATAACTATTTGCTTGTAGAAGATGAAAATGGACGTGAGCAGATTGTTATGGGGAAGGGTCTGCGCTTTTGCAATGAAGCCGGTAAAACATTAAAGGGCGAAAATATACAA
Organism: Candidatus Merdisoma sp. JLR.KK006; assembly: GCF_036941035.1. Taxonomy (NCBI): domain Bacteria; kingdom Bacillati; phylum Bacillota; class Clostridia; order Lachnospirales; family Lachnospiraceae; genus Candidatus Merdisoma; species Candidatus Merdisoma sp. JLR.KK006. Next base: position 3,586 of record NZ_JAYMNS010000051.1, read on the forward strand.
AAAATTTTTCTGCTGAAAGATAAAAAAGCAGTCCGTGACTGGGAACAGATGTTGGAAAATGTCCCGGAATCCTATGCAGAGGCAATTCATCTGGCTATCAGTCTGGCTGACGAAGCTATGCCGGGAGCAATTAGTGAGCAGGTTTTTATCACCCTATTTGACCACCTGGTTTTTGCATTGGAACGTTTGGAAAAGCATGTTATACTACAAAATCGGCTGTTGTGGGAAGTCCGCCAGTTTTACCCAAAGGAATTTTCTCTGGGAATGAAGATGATTGATTCTATAAATAAAAAACTCGGCGTTCATTTACCGGAGGAGGAAGCAGGAAATATTGCTTTCCATCTGGTAAATGCCCAGACGGAAAATCCCGATATGGAACGGACCATGCTGGCAGTACGGATGTTAAAAGATATCTCAAATATTGTGTGCTTTACTTTTCCCGGGAAAATCAAAACAAGCTCCATTCACTATTCCCGTTTTGTCACACATATTCAGTTTTTCCTGCAGCGTGTTTTGGAGCATAAAATGCTTTCTGGTAATGATCTGGCTATATTTGAGCAGATTATCGTTCAATCACCGGAGGGCTACAGCTGTGCAAACAAAATCGGTAATTACATCAAAGGTTCTTTAGAGGTGGATATTTCACGGGAAGAATTGCTGTATTTAACTATTCATATTTCTAGGATCATTCTGTAGGATGATGAGACTGCCAATTGGGGCAGTCTCATGAAAAGAAAAGAGGAGGCGATTGAATGAAACTGAGCCTGATGCGTGAATTTGTGAAGCTAACGGAAAATCAGAATTATACAAAGCCTGTATTAGAAGAGTTCAAAAAGATTCTTGAAACCTATGGGAATGAAACGGATGGGATGGAAAGATTATACGGTTAATCATACATTTGGAGGTTTTGCTCAGATGACGGTTAATTTCGAGTTGTCTTTGTATCAGTGTCCGGAGTTCTGTGCATCTGCACCATTCCAAATGGATTGCCGGGGCAGCGTAGACCCAAAAGATCTTCGTGCACGCTTTCGCACACCGGTTGAATGTGACTGGGCATGGATGGCGAAGTTTGACCATGAATTTGTGGGGCGGGAAGCGCTGGAAAAAGAAATTGCAAGTCCAAAGAGAAAACTTGTAACTTTGGAGTTTAATGCGGATGATCTGGCAGATGTCTATCGCTCACAGTTTACAGATGAACCCTACAAATACATGGATATGCCTTGTGCAGATCCTCAGCCGGCAGGAGGTCATCAGGACTATGTAACAGATGCAGAGGGGAATGTTATCGGTATTTCTGCAGATCCAACCTATAGTTCGCATTTCCATACCATGATTTCACATGCGATTTTGGATGTTGAAAAAATTGAGGAAGGAAAGGAAGTACTGGTTCAGTGGGGCGATTGTGGAAAACGCATTAAGAATCTGCGTGCAACTATTGCGAAATTCCCATACATACATGGAGTAATGGACAACAGAGATTATGATGTAAGTACCTGCCCGTCCGGTCTAGTACAACGAAAATTAAGTTTTGGATAGTTTGACACAGAATATTTTTCTGAGAGTGCTGCTTCACAAACGCAGTCGTAGCGGTGGCTACGGCGAGGCTTGGGGAGTAGTGCTATCAGGAAAATGGGCAAGTCAAACTGCCAATAACTTAATATTCGTTGTACTAGAATAAAAGAAAGAAGATTTTTACAAATAGAGAAAAAGACTGTATTTTTATTTGCTATTTTGTCTGCGATTGGTGTCGCTTTTGCATGGCAGATGCCAGGAATTCTCCTGATAGCTCTGATGCTTTTTTTCACAGGCACATTTCTTGGGGGAACGATTCCCACTCTAATGGGACTTCCGGTACAGCTAGAGAGCATTGGCCCGGTTTATGCCGGAACTGCCGGCGGGGTGATTGGTACGATTCAAATTTTCGGTGCAGTTCTGATTCCCAGTTATGTTATTTCACCCATTGCGGGTGGAAATTTTAGTATGATTTTTCTGCTTGGTGGCATTTGCATGGCTGTGACAAGCGTGATTTCTGTTTTTGTGAAAGGAATCCAATAATTCTAATCAGTGGAGCATCATAATTAATCATAGAGTGTGGTCTTTCTTAAATTCAGACCGTCTGGCTCCAAAAGACAAAATCCCCCATCTTTGGGGGATTCATAATGCCTTTACAGTCAGCTTCTTACACTGTCTGCTTACCGAACATTTTGATGTATTCCTGTGCCATCTGCAATGACAGGTTCAGTTTCTCCTGCAACCTTTTCAATATATCATTTTCAGAAAGCCCAAAATCAAGTCCTGTCTCGATAATGCCCTTTGCTTCGTTTTCTTTTGCAATTTCATCAAACAAAGTACACATATCAAAGTCTCCTTTCTCAGATAATGCATTATAATCAATCTTACAGTTTGTTGCTCCTGCCACTGTCATAATCACAGATTTATCTACCTTGTGTTCCCTTGCATAGTCTATGACTTTTTTCCTTGCTTCATCCCTTGACAGGCTTTTATCAAGAATCACTTTCATCAAATTGAAAAAAGCCACATTCTTCATATTATGGAGTGTCAGGCTGTTTTCCCTCGCCTCCACAAGCAGAATCTTATAGTCATTCACAAATTCTTTCATCTCTTCGGGAATATTTAACATCCCATGGAGCGATACTGCCCCATCCCATGGCTTCTCGCCATAGTAGACAACTATCGTAATGACTGGTGTGAACCTGTCTGTCTTTTTCATCCCCGACAGGTATTCATCTTCCTCCAGCCCCTTTGCTGTCTGATATTTCTTAGCATTGCTATCATACTGCTTTTTATAAGTGCCATAGTCATATCCCATGATCCGCATAGGCATTGCATAGTGGATATGCTCCTGTGATTCCATTCCCAGCATTACAAGTTCCACTCCAAATGCGGTGGATCTCTTACTTACCTTTATATTGTCTCTGGATGCCCTGATGCTCTCCGCATAGTCCTTATGCTCCAATACAGAGGATTCCTCCGTATCCACATCCTCCAGCTCCTCTGGCCTGATGACCTGTTTTCCCTCAAACAGCACTGCATTGAAGAGATCGGCAAACTGCTCATTACCGCTCCAGTAATTCTTTAGCACTGTATCTGGTTTTAAGTCCTGTGTTTTCTTTGCCATCCCTATGGTTCCTTCCCTCTGCTTCTTTTAGTATACTATCAACCCCCATTGATTTCAAGGTCTGACAGGGGATATTAAGGAACTCCAGCCTGAAATCCAGAGTTCCTTTGTTCCTATCCTTTAAAATAAAATTCTTCAAACACATCTTCCTTTAAAGTTCTTCTTTCTCACAGCGAGACACCTCCATATTCAGGAATTACAGGTATTCAGGCATATAACAGCTTATCCCCAAAATGGTACTATCACTTTTGGGAGAATCCCCAAAAACAGCTACCCTTTTCCCAAAAGCCAAAACTCCCAAAAACGGCAAAACAGCTATTTTATTTTTGGGAAACAAGAATCCCCATTTTACAGGCACTCCCAAAAACTAAATCCCAAAAATCAGCTCCCAAAAGTGGTTTTTGGGGAAATCTCCATGTTCAGGGGCAAACCCGATTATCCTCTAAGGGCAATTTTCCCTATCCTCTCCCCATTTCTCCCAAAAATAAATCGAGAACAAAAAACACAGGAAATTCCACTCTTAAATTCAATCCGTATTTACACCTAAACCACTTAAATTCCTTTATTTTCAAGGCTTTCTCTCTCCTATCTCTTCAAATAAAATTGACCTTATAGAAAGGATTTTTTCCTCTCTACAAGGTCATTCTATTACTTCTTATTTTCTTTTTGGGGCTGCCCCAAATTGCCCTCACAGGATATTCGGGTGTGCCTCGGGATAATCCGTTACTCGAACTCGCAAAGTAAAGATTGATTCTATACTGTTTTGTATGGGTGATTTGGTTCTATTTGGCTTTGTTTTTGTACAAATGTCCTATTCGTATGGTCTTTACGAATTGGTGTTATCATTTTGTTATCACTTAATTGTTATCAAAAATCCTTGTTATATCCTGATACCGATTTACTACTCTATAAATCTCTACATACTCATCATTAATTTTGTATATAATTACATAATCTGTCCAAACAACATATTTATAGTCTGTCCGAAAGCTAACTCTCCTTGAAAGATCCGCCCCTATTCCCGGAAACATTTGGACATCTTCAAATTTTTCATAAATTTCACGAATAGTCTTAGTAGCATATTCACTGTTATCTTCTGCTATATAATCATGAATTCCTTTCAAGTCATCCACAACTATAGGATTTATTCGTAATTTTAACATGATTTATTTCTCCACAAGGTTTTTCAACTCTTCAAGGCTAAGCCATCCATTTCCATCTTTAACTATTTCCTCTGCCTCCTGCAATTTCATCAACAGTTTCTTTTCCGCACGCTCACGTTCATAATCTTCAATGTCAAGCACGACAAACCTCCCCCTCCCGTTTTTAGTAAGAAATACCGGCTCTCCTGTTCGACAATTTTTTAAAACCTCATTATAATTTCTCAAATCTGATACAGGTAAAATACTTGCCATATACTTTCACCTCTTTTCACTATAAAAACTATCCCTTATTTCATAGTTTATTATATGCAAAAACTATGTAAAATTCAACTTAAAATTTTATGCAGACATTTTTATATTATAGATTTTAGGCCTTTATAGCTTATTCCAACAAACATCTTATATCTTCTATTTTTAATTCATCCTTAGAATTAAATTTTGCTCTTATATTATCCATGTTAAATTCGGATGAAATTAATACATTATCTATGGTCCCCAAACTCTTTTTGCGTGTTAATTGCATAATAATTTCTAATAACAGCTCATCTACATAACTATGCAAATGTTCTCCTAATGCCTTTAAGTTCTCTGGATTCTCTCCCGAATGAATTATGGCATTCCTTGTCCTATACATTCTGCGTAAATGCCATTTTAATCTTCGGGTATATCTATCTAAATCATTTAGAAATATCTTTTTTTGTTTAAATACCTCATTAAGCTGACTTATTCTACTTCTAATCAACGGATAATTTTCTAACATCTGACACAATTTCTCCCTTGTTCCATTATACTTCTCTAAAATCACAATACATGCAATTTTTAAATAATCATTTCCTTCTTCCTCAACATCCTTTATAATCTCACTATAGTCCTTTTTAGATATGTTTGCCTTAACATAGTCATGCAGTTCATTAAAAATATCATTTGCATAATCACTTTGCAAAACAGGAATAAGTGATTTTTCAATTTCTGCCATTTTTGTATCATCACGTTTTGAAATACCTATAATTTCTAATATAGACCATAAACTTAAAAATGCAGTTTTCATATCTGGATTTTCAATTGCCATATTATGATTTTGTAACACCTTATCAACTACACGAAATGTATCATGTGCATTTCCAATTAAAGAGGTTAAAACCACTTCAGAAACCGTCCCAATTGTTTTATCATCATAATCTTCAGAAACGGAATATCCTTGAGGTTTCAAATCAAGCGGAACACAATTACCCTCTTCATCTTTAACCAAACATTTTTTCAAAAACCACTCTTCTCGTCTGTCGCCTAAAAATTTGTAAAATCGTATAAACAAATTTACATTTTCATATATTTGTTGTGCCGCCTTATTTTCATCCAATTGCTCTGTTTCAAATCTTGCAACAAAAAATTTTTTCCTATCATATCTAAGTTTTTGTGAATAATCATCCTCTCCTACAAATGCATCCATCCTATTCTCAAAAACAGACTTAAACTGTTCTACCTTTTTAATCAACGCCACATATACTGTATATTTTCTGTGTTTAAAATCGAATCTAGACAAAAATAAATCTAGCATATCCATACTTCCAGATTGCCCATTTCCAAACACTTCATTACAATAATAATATATGTATTCTTGACTATATCCCCCTCCAATCAAGAACGGCAAGTAACAGCGCAATGCTTTTTCTATTTTTTTCTTTTCCTTTTCTTCTTTTACAATCTTTTTTAGATAGGCGACACACATCTCATAATAATTTACAAAATAATGATATAGGTAATGCACTATCCTTTTTTGGTCTAATACTGATGTACTCATCAAGCGTTGAATAATATAATTTATCTCATCTTCTGAAATATTATTTTTTACTACAATATCTCTTTCAAATGATTCAATAAACTCATCTAATACATATTTCAAATGTCCATCATTTATTACTTTTTCATCTGCTAGTTTCGCAACATGTAAATATTCCCTCATTAAAAAATATGAATTATATACCGGAACTTTGTACAAATGATTAGTATAATATCCAAGCATTTCTTCTATTTTTTGTGCAAAAAATAATAGTCCATCATGCTTATATCCATTTTTCCACTCACCTTGATTTTTAAATTTCATAATCTATCCCCCTTAAGCATTACAAATTTTCTACTAAATAACCTTTTATTCCAGAAAACTTTTCTACATGACTTTTGAAAATGCTTATATAATAGTTTTTCCCAATAATTCCTTCCCCTTTTTCCAGTAAAGATTCCTTATTATATGCCATTTAGATTCATAACCTATTATTTTTATTTTATTCATACTTTTCCTCATTTCTCGCACCAATGGTGCGATATTTTTCAACTCTACATCGCCTAAAAGCAACAAACTATTTTGTTAATTTTTAACAATTAAATTATACTATAACTGAATCATTTTCACAATAAAATTTATATTCCCCATGTACTTAACCAAATAAATCAAGCTATTTCAGTCTTTCCTTTGTTCTATTTCATCCACTCTACTGTACTTATTTTCTTTTGCTTTCTGCTCATTCTCATACAAATCATTCATCCTCTCATCAATCCTCACAGAACGCTCCTCAATCCCTTTAACACATTTCAACCTCTTACGAATCTCCATTATCTGCTCCGTCACATCCTGCTTTTCATCCCTAAGTCTTTCTTTTTCGGCTGGTAAAGCCCTGCGTATCTTATTCTGCAAATGCCTCCGATAGTCAATCAGTCTGTCCATTTCCGACTGGTTCTTATCCCTGTCAGCATATAAATCCGAAATTGTAACAATATTATTCTCCACCAAGTATCTTAACTGCGCAGTAATCTCGTCCATCTTCCGCAGTTCTTCTTTCATAAATGGACTGGTCGGTTTATAGTCCGTCCCCTTCGGAAGTATCCCCAGCTGATAACACCAATAATAATAAAGTGCAAGAATCCCTGTTGTTTTCTGCTTTGGTTCCCAAGCATTCTTATATTCTTCAGGCATATAAGGCGAATAGGTTATCTTTGCCTGACGATTCCCATATCTCGCATATGCCCCCAAACGTGAACGTATAAAATCAGGCGTCAACCTCTCATCTATGGTATCCAGCCTTGTATAATGTGAATACTGCGGCAGTTTCATCCTCCAATGCCTGCCCGAAAAATCCACTTCATATCCCTTTCGTATCAGATATTTTTCCATTGCCTCTACTGTTCTGCTCCCATTAATCGCCTCTTTCAAGTCCTCAAGATAAATATTATAACGTGTCGGCTTTCCGCCCTTTTCATCAAGATACAGCTCCCTTGACGGTGCCTTCTTTGGTCTTTCTATAACTGACAGACCATATTCCCTGCACAGCCTGTCGGATACATCACGCAATCTTTTCTGCTCTGACTTAGAATAGTTATATTTCTTTCCATCCAAAAAAGAGACCGAATTAAAGCAGAAATGATTATGCAAATGTTCTTTATCAAGATGAGTAGTTACAATAATCTGGTACTTATCTCCCCACATTTCCCTCGCCAGTTTCAAACCGATTTCATGGCATAGTTCAGGCGATACCTCCCCTGGCCGAAAGCTCTGGTATCCATGCCACGCAATATATCCGTCCGCCTTTTGATACTGTTGTTTTGTCAGAATCATCTGTTGCAAAGCAATCTCTTTCAAGCAGTTAATAGCAGAAACATACTCTCCATTACCTGTTTTCTGCGGATTTTTCACATAAGAAAATGTTTGAAAGAAGTCCTGCATACTATGATCGGATACTGTCTTTTTCGGATTTTCCACATAGTCAATCAAATCTTTTAACCGCCCTTTGATGTGCCATAAACTCGTTGTCGCCATATCAATTCTCCCCTTTCCGTATCCATTCATCCACATCAATCTTCCTTGGAGCGGTATATATCTTTTGCAGATTTATAATAAAATCTTCAATTCCTTTACATGTTTCAATAGCCATAGGATAAAAGAAAACACACATTTTAAAGATTTCATGAACCTCATACAGCATCTTCAACAGTTCCCAGAACTCCTTTTCCGGCTTTGGCTGTGGTACATATCCCATACATATCTGACGCAAAAGCTCCGACACGGACAGGCCGCAAGCATCCGCATACTGCTTTATTTTCCCATTTTCCTCACTGGTAAAATGGATATATACCTTATAATTTCTCTTATCCTGCTCTAATTTTCCTTTACTCATTTTACAATCCTCCAGCCTTATATTTCTTTTTAACATAGCATTTAGGTGTGCTAGACGTTCAGTGGATATCTGCCCATCACCAACTGAATCGAAGTATAGAGTGTCGCCTAACTTCGTCCACACCTGCAAGCGGTGTGGATGCGCCCACGCTTTAGCGTGGGCAAGGATTGTGGTCAACACAATCCGATGCTCGCTACACCTGTGGACATCTACTCTTGTGTCCACTCTTCTTTTGAAAGCTATTAAAAGAACTTTTCATACAACGTACAATTTCCAGCTTTCCTTCGTTGGTCTAAAAAATCTCCATATCTCCCACTTCTCGCAAGACCCCACAGTCAATCCCTGATTTCACCCAAACAAAAAAACCGCTACACAACACTACGAAAAATAAGACGTTTTCGCCTTACTTTAATTTCGAAATGCTATGTAACGGCTTCCATATTCAAAGCCCGTTTTCTACACCAACCGAAAAAGAACAACTATATCCCGACCGAGATCAGTTCTCTATCCACTAACCGATATTTTCCTATTCAATTACATGATTTAATCTTCTGTTTTTTTCAACAAATCCAAAAAATCTTTATATTCTTCACTGGATAAAATTCTACTGGCTCCTATTCTTGTTATATATTCCGCAAGTCGTTTATCCTCTTGAGACAGCGCCATATAAGCATTTAGGAACTCTATCTGGTCCTCATCTAAGTCTATGAATCTCATATAAATCACCCTCTGCACACTTTATTTTGAAATTCAACATAACCGCACACCGTTAATCTACCATATTTTATCTCGCAAGCCAACCGTACACCGTTAATATCTTTTTCCAAAATCTCCTATACTTTTATCAGCCATACACGGGTAAAGGGGATTCTATGACATACTCAGACGCTGTTATCAAAAGACTAACTGAATTATGCACCGAGCGAAATATCACTGTAAATAAATTAGCCTCTTTATCAGGCATTACACAATCTACCGTTGATAATCTGATCAAGGGTAAAACAAAGAACCCTAAACTGAAAACACTTCATAAACTAGCAGTCGGCCTTAACATGACCGTATCTGAACTGCTTGATTTCCCTGAAATGAATGAGGTCGCATTTGAGGATGAATAATTCGCTATCAACGGTACACCATTAACCTTATAACCGGATTCCTTTTATACTCAACTTGATTCGTACAAAAGGGAGCATCTTTATGACTTATTCAGATGTTATTGTTTTAAGGCTCACAAGGCTGTGTGAGGCCCAAAACATAACCACAAACAAACTGGCCACTTTATCCGGCATAACGCAGTCTACCGTTGAAAATATCATGTCCGGCAAAACCAAAAATCCCAAATTGAAAACGCTCCATAAACTTGCAATCGGCCTTAACATGACCGTATCCGAGCTGTTGGATTTTCCCGAAATGAATGAGACAATATTTGAAGATGAATAAAAGGCTCCTGTGCATAAGCCGTACAGAGCCTTTTATCATACCTTTTTATCAAAAGAGTTTCTATACAAAAATCAGCTCCTTATTCACGACTTCCCTTGCGGCATTACGGACCGCATTTATTTTGTAAACCCAGAGCATTTGATCTTCTGCCTTTAACTGCTCTGTCACCCCCTGTCTCTCGGCATATTCATTTACCAGCCGAAAAAACATATCCCTCGCCTGTTCATCTATATCGGCAAGATAACCATTCAATCTGCCGCTTATAAGAAGATTAAGATAAATCCCCTTATGACAATCCTTTAAATATTGCAAATGTCTCTGTCCATAGACGCCGATAGGTTTTTCTTTTTCGGCTGGTAATTCTAAATCAGGAATGAGATATCCGCTTTCCTCGTGATATGTACCGCCCAACTGTTCAAATATTGATTTCATGCTGTCTTTTCTCCTTTTCATTTTTTAATACTCATTTTTTTTAAATCATATATCCTTTTTATTGAGGATTTATAGGGACTTTGGTAGAATAGTCTTGTAGTTTGATTTGGGTTATTCTACCAAGTCCCTGCCTTTAGGTGTTTGCCGACACTTAAAGGCATTTTTTACTGTCCATCTTTCATCCCCTGCATAGTTCGTGTAATTAACTCAATCGTATCCAATAATTCTTCAGAAATATCCCCTCCTGTCTCTATCCTTTTCAATTCATTAAGCACCTTTGCCAACTCATTTTTAAGAGCCTTGTACACTCTGGGATTCCCTACAACAACAATCTCTTTTTCCTGCAGTCTCCGAACAATATAATCCTGCTTTGTTAATCCTGACAAATGAACAGCAGCCTCTATCTGTTCATCTTCCTCTGGTGACACCCGAAATGCCACGGTTTTATTTCTCCAGCGTCCTTTTCCGTCCAGTGTTTTTGCTGACATTACTCATCCCCTCCTTTTTCCATTTCTTCCCCAATCTCGCCGCCTGTCCGCTCAAAATTGAGACGCTCTGCCAGTTCCGCCTGTTTTGACGGAAACAAGTGTGCATAACGGTATGTGATCTTTTCACTTTCATGCCCTACTCTGTCACTAATTGCTAATGCGGTAAACCCCATATCAATCAAGAGCGAAACATGACTGTGACGCAGATCATGAATGCGAATCCGTTTTACTCCCGACGCTCTGCATCCTCTATTCATTTCATGGGATAAATAGTGCTTTGTAACCTGAAAAAGTCGATCATCCGGTTTTAAGCTGTAATACAAATTTAAGCAGTCCTGCATTTCATCAGATAAGAATTGAGGCATCTTTACTATCCGGTTGCTCCTTTTTGTTTTCGGTGTCGTAATTACATCCCGTCCCTTTAAGCGTTGATAAGACTTATTAATTACTACGGTCTGGTCCTCAAAGTTAAAGTCCGCAGGTGTAAGCGCTAACAGTTCCCCTTCACGGATGCCGCACCAGTAAAGCATTTCAAAAGCATAATAGGAAAGAGGCTTATCCATCATTTCTTCGGCAAATTTCATGTATTCCTCCTTTGTCCAGAACAACATTTCCTTAGCCTCCTCCATCCCCATAGTTCCTGCTTTCTTGGCTGGATTCATGTTCAAGTCATAATAGCGGATGGCATGGTTAAAGATAGAGCTAAGCTGTGCATGGATGGTTTTCAGATAAGTGGGTGATACAGGTTTCCCCGTCTTCCCCATCTGACTGCGCATTTCATTCTGCCAGTCAATCACATCCTTTGCGGTAATCTCAGACAATTTTCTTTTCCCCAG
>NZ_JAYMNS010000052.1:0-12839 GCF_036941035.1 Candidatus Merdisoma sp. JLR.KK006
TAGAAACAGGAGGCTTGCAGTATGGAAGTAAAGCGTATTTTAGTAGTGGATGACGACACAATGAACTTGAAAAGGACAAAGATGATTCTGGGAAAGACTTATGATGTGGAGCTTGTGGAATCTGGAAGTGAAGCCCTTGAAAAACTGAGAAGAGAACGGTATGATTTGGTTCTTCTGGACATTGCCATGCCGGAGATGGACGGCATTGAGACATTTGAGCGCATGAAAGCTTCCGCCTACAATGTACCTGTAATTTTTCTGACTGCGTCAGGATTTGAGGATGATGTAAAAAGGGCGATCAATCTGGGAGCAGTGAATTATTTGAAAAAACCATTTTTCCCACAGGAGCTTTTGAAACGGGTTGCAAAGGAGTTTGATAAGGAATGAGAACGGAGGATCAGACTAGTATACATCTTCTTCTGGCTGCCATTGTTACGGTGTTCGGCGTGTTTTTGATCGTGATTACCCTTGCGTTGTCATGGGAATTCTGGATGATTCCTATTATTTTGGTGGGCAATACTATTGTGTGGTGTCTTCATATCGGCAGGTTTGGTTCGGAATCATTTTATAAAAATCTGTGTGCAGGATTGCTGATGATTGGATTCTTTTTCTTCGGGGTGCATGAGAGCAGTCTCTATGATATTCCGGCTGTGGCCTGTATGGTGATCCTGATTTTTTCTATGTTTGATAAAAAGCGGCTGTTGTATATGATGGCCGCCTTGTACGTGGTTGAACTTTTGTATCATTATCTGATTCTGAATACGATTACGTGGGATATGGACCCGCAGGATATAATACGCTTAGGCATTGATGCTGCTGTGATGATTGGTGCGGTATCCATTGCAAGATACCGGATCAAGCGGAGACTGGACGCAAGGAAGCAGTACGATATTGCTTTTGCGGAGTTGGAGGAAGCAGGGCGGCAGAATGCGGTTTTTCTGTCAAATGTATCCCATGAGCTGCGGACGCCCATTAATATGGTTCTTGGGATCAGTGAGGTTGTATTGGAGAAAGAGCTTCCCGGCGAGTTTCGGGAGGATATGCAGTCCATTCAGCTTGCCGGCAAGCGCCTGTCCAATCAGATCAATAATATGCTGGATTATACGGAGATTGTGGAGGGAACGCTGACCGCCACAAAGCAGGAATATATGCTTACCTCGGTCCTCAATGATGTGATTACCATGACGGCCATGCAGGGGGGCAGGCATCAGTTGGAAATGGTGTTTGACATGGACCCGAGAATTCCGGCCGTGCTGATTGGAGATGCTGAAAAGATTTCCCATGTACTTAAGATTCTTCTGGAAAATTCCATCAAGTTTACGGAAGAGGGCGGTATCCATGTGTGTATCGAATGCCGCAGAGAGAGTTATGGTGTTAATCTGGCCATTGATATCTATGATACGGGTATCGGTATGACGGATTCCCAGCTCAATCAGATGTTTGATGATTTTTACCAGGCGGATTCCGGCAGCAGCCGTTTTGCAGGAGGACTGGGGCTTGGGATTCCCATTGCCAGAGGACTTCTGAATTCCATGGGCGGTTTTATTCACTTTGCAAGCAAGGAGAATCAGGGTCTTGAGGCTCATATTACCATTCCCCAGGGGGTGGCGGATGATTCTCCCTCTATTGTGGTTTCCAATCCGGAGCGTCTTTGCATTGCCTGCTACTTCCGGCCTGAGAAATATAGCTGTGATGAGGTGAAAGGCTACTATGACCGAATGATTCTGCATTTGATGGAGGGATTCGGTATTGAGGGCTACCAGGCTCACAATTTTGATGGGCTGGTTAAGCTGCAGAACAGCCATACGCTGACCCATTTATTTATTGCTCAGGCGGAGTATGAGGAGAACAGCGATTACTATGAAGAACTGGCATACAAAATGCGGGTGGTTGTGATCGGGGAAAGAGATTTTGTTCCGGAAAAGGGCAGCAGGCTTTTGATGATTCACAAGCCTTTTTCCGCTATTTCCGTGGCAAATCTGCTGAACGGGGATATGGAAGAAAATGGATTTGTGGGAACTGCAGGCCGCAGGCCGTTTTCCTGTCCGGGTGTTAAGGCTCTGGCAGTTGATGATGAAGAGATGAATCTTGTGGTGGCCAAGGGGGTTCTGGGCAGCTACGGTATCCAGGTGGATACATGTTCAAGCGGAAAAGAGGCCGTGGAGCGTCTGGGAGACGATGACTATGATATGATTTTCCTGGATCACATGATGCCGGGCTTTGACGGTGTGGAGACCCTGCGGCGCATTCGGGAAATTAATAATGGAATGTATCAGGAGCTTCCTGTGGTGGCGCTGACTGCCAATACCATAAGCGGTGCCAGAGAAATGTTCCGCAATGAGGGATTTACGGAATTTATTCCAAAGCCCATTGAGCGCTCGGTTCTGGAGAGAGTGCTGCGCAAGGTGCTGCCGGAGGAAAATATTCAGTATGGTATGGAGGTCCGGCCGGATAAGGTTCGTGAATCTGCAGCAGTTCAGGTTGCGGATGAGCCGGTGCGTCCGGCACGGGAAGCGGCTTCGAAGGTGTCTGTACAGGAGAAAACAGGGAATCAGGAATCCTTGGAGGTGCCTGAGCGCAAAGGACAGTCTGAGAAAAAACAGGCGCAGAAAGAGCTTCGGCGGAAAAAATCGGAGCGCAGAGAATCCATACAGGAAAAAGCGGTGAAAAAGGAGCCTGTGCGAGAAAAAGCAGTACATAAAGAAACTGTGCAGGAGAAACCTGAGCACAGAGAGACGGTACAGAAAAGTGCAGCGCAAAGGGAACCGATACAGAAGAAACCGGAGCGCAGAGAACCGTTACAAAGAGAAGCTATGCAGGAAAAGCCGGCACAAAGGGAGCCGCTGCGCAGAGAGCCTGAGAGGGAAGAGACCGGTCCAGAGGAAGCCGGTTCGACGGGTATCTCGTTTCTGCAGCTTACGCCCCTTGTGGAGGCCGGCATGAATGTGCGGCTGGGATTGGAGTACTGTTGCGGAGAGAAAGAATTTTATCTGGAAATGCTCCAGACTTTTGCGGAGCAGAGCGAGGCAAAGAAAGCGGAGATTCAGAACTTATTTGAGACCGGCAACTGGGGAGACTATGCCATCAAGGTCCACGCTTTAAAGAGCACCTCACTGACAATCGGAGCGGAGCAGCTTTCGGAAAAGGCCAGGGCTCTGGAGCAGGCAGGACGAAACGGAAACACGGATTACATCCTGCAAAATCATTCCGAGCTTATGCAGATCTATGATAAGGTCTGCAGCAGCATAGGGAAATTAGAATAAAAAACAGCAGGCTTATATACGTGCACAGAAAGAATTGCAGACGCAAGTACTTGAGGGTGGAATTCTTTCTAGATAAAGGTGTATGGGCAAGGGTCTGCGGAACTGGAATAAGACAGCAGACCCTTACCCGTGCACAGAAAGAATTGCAGACGCAAGTACTTGAGGGTGGAATTCTTTCTAGATAAAGGTGTATGGGTAAGGGTCTGCGGAACTGGAATAAGAATAGGAGGCCATTTAGGTGTTGGAAAAATGGTTTGAATTCATCTTTGATCATAAAATCAGTCTGCGGGAGCGCATGTTCCGTGTGGTTACAGGCATTTGTATGCTTGCGCTGATTTTTATCATGCCTATGGGCAGAAGCTGGTTTAATATGTTGCTGCTGGCAGCAAGCCTTGTGACCATGGCATTGGTTGTAAGGTTCAGTATTAAAAAAGAATGTATTAATGGGGGAGCCACTTTTATTACCGTATTGCTTCTGGTACTGTTTCCATTGAGCTTTTTTACGGCCGGAGGATTTTACAGCGGAATGCCCGAGTGGTTTGTGCTCTGTTTTGTTTATATCAGTATTACGCTGGAGGGGAGGCGGAAAGCCGGATTTTTCCTGCTCTGTGCCCTGGAGACGTTGTCATGCTACTATGTGGCCTTTTATTACCCTGAGCTGGTGGCCAAGAACACACAGCGGCATTCCTTTTTTGATTCCGCTGCTTCTGTCATTATGGTAGGCGTGCTGACCAGTGTAATGCTGATGTTTTTAAACAAGCTTTATGAGGAGGAAAATGAGCTCTCAAAGAGGCAGAAAAAGGAGATTGAGGAGCTCAATAAGGCTGAAAATCATTTTTTTGCCAGCATGAGCCATGAGATCCGCACGCCCATTAACACCATTATCGGTTTAAATGAGATTATTCTCAGAGGAGACATTCCCCAGGATGTGGCAGAGAATGCAAGAAATATCCAGGGTGCCAGTAAAATACTTTTGACCCTTATTAATGATATTCTCGATCTGTCCAAGATTAAATCCGGAAAAATGGAGATTGTGAATGTTTCCTATGAGACAGGGGCGCTTTTTTCGGAGATTGTCAATATGATCTGGATCAAGGCCAAGGAAAAGGGGCTGGAGTTCCGTCTCCATGTGGATTCCTCTATTCCCAGCATGCTCTGCGGTGACGAGGTGCGGATTAAGCAGGTTTTGATTAATTTGTTAAATAATGCTTTGAAATATACCAGTGAGGGTTCTATCACCCTTTCCGTCCGCTGTGAGCGCCTGGGGCTTAACCGGGTGCGTGTATGGTATGCGGTGGAGGATACGGGACAGGGTGTGAAAAAGGAAAATATTCCCTACATTTTTAATGCTTTCAAGCGTGTGGATCAGGAGAAAAACCGCCGTATTGAGGGCACCGGGCTGGGCTTGAGCATTGTTCAGCAGCTTGTGGAGCTGATGGGCGGTGAGATCAGTGTCAACAGTGTCTACATGAAAGGCTCTACTTTTATTGTTATGCTGGAGCAGGATATTGTGGATGACAAGGAGCTGGGAACCTTTACGCTGGCTTCCCGGGCAAGGCGGCATGAGGGAAAGCAGTATCAGCAGAGCTTTGAGGCGCCGGAGGCCCATATTCTGGTGGTGGATGACAATGATATGAATCTGATGGTGGTGCGCAAGCTGCTTTCGGAGACAAAGATTCAGCTTGATACGGTTTTAAGTGGTGCCGAGTGTCTTAAAATGACCCAGGAACAGCATTATGATGCGATTTTGATGGATCATCTGATGCCGGAGATGGACGGGATTCAGTGTCTTCACAGGCTCCGCACACAGCCGGGAGGTCTTTGCCAGGATACGCCTGTCATTGCGCTTACGGCCAATGCGGGAAGTGACAATCAGCTTCTTTACAAGAAAGAGGGCTTCAGCGGTTATCTGGCAAAGCCGGTCAGCGGCGCTCTTCTGGAGGCAGCCGTGCTGAGTGTTCTGCCAAAGGAGCTGGTGAATCTGACGGAGGAGGCGGAGCAGTCGGAGATTGGTAAGGATATTCTGATTTTTGAACAGACACAGCGGCTGTCTGTTATGGTTACTACGGACAGTGTGTGTGATCTTCCGGAGGATCTGCGGAAAGAATTCCGCATTTCCGTATGTCCTTATTATGTGTGTACGGATAAGGGGCGGTTTCTGGATGAAGTGGAGCTGAAAGCGGATGAACTGCTGCTGCATATGGCAGAGGGACAGAATGCCCGTTCGGAGGCTCCGTTGGTGGAGGATTATGAGCGGTTTTTTGCGGAAAAGCTGACGGAAGCTCAGAATGTGATTCATATTACCATGGCGAAGCATGCCAGCCAGGGCTATTATAATGCTCTGGAAGCAGCTAAGTCCTTTGAAAATGTGACGGTGCTTGATTCGGGACATCTTTCCAGCAGTCTGGGGCTGAGCGTGCTGTATGCCGCTTCTATGGCGGAGCAGCATGCCACAAAGGCGGAGATTGTAAAGTTGGTTAATGGGCTGAAACGCTATATTTCTTCGGCTTTTATTATTAACAGTACCCATACCATGTGTCAGGCCGGGCAGATTCCCAAGCGGATACAAGTTGTCTGTGACGCCTTGCTTCTGCATCCGGTGATTGAGCTTAAGAAGAGTAAGATGGTTGTGAGCGGCATGGAGATGGGGGATTTTGTGCATATGATTAAGCATTATGTGCGGAAAGTTCTTTTGGATTCCAGGAATATTGACAGGAGGATTTTGTTTATTACTTATGCGGGGCTTGAGGATCGGAGTATTGCTTATATTCAGAAGCTGGTGAAGCAGTATTGTCCCTTTGAACGGGTTTATCTGCAGAAAGCTTCTTCGGCCATTGCCTGTAATTGCGGGTCCGGGTCTTTTGGATTGTTGTTTATGAAGAAGAATGATGTTGCCCGCTCGTTTTTGCAGGCTTCCGGGATGGAGGAAGAGAAGTGAGGGAGGACGGGTCTGCCACAAAATAGGACAGCAGTCATTTCCATATCCTGTTACAATTCGCACCCCTATGAACTAAAAACTTTTTAGAATCTGACATAGGATGTGAATTGTAACAAGGCTGCGGGTCCGGATGGCCGGGAGCCGGAATATTCTATTGCGCTTTGGGAGGAAGTGTGATATGATACTCTCTGTCAGACAAAAATTGACAAACTCTGGAGAGTCTCAGTAAATGGGCGCCGAAGGTGTAACACAGTGCTTTTCCGCCGGAATGCGTGGAAGGGCTGTCTATCTCTCAGGCAAAAGGACAGGGCTTAAATGCAGATGTTCTACTCTTTGGAGGGCTGATAGTATATCGGCTCTTATTTTTGTGCAAAGTTCTGCTTTGGCGGAACAGGTTGTATCCGGTGTACTGACTGTCCGGATGCATAATTTCACAATAAATTAGAAAAGAGAGGGAAAAATCATGTTGGAATTTGTGAAGAGTGCAAACGGGATAATGTGGAGCTATGTGCTTTTGTTTATCCTCTGTGGAACGGGTATCTATTTTACCATTCGTCTTAAGTTTATTCAGGTGCGTAAGTTTGGCGAGGGGTGCCGTCTGGTATTCGGGCATTTTAAGCTGAACGGGGAGAAGCGAGAGCATGGGGAGATGACGCCCCTGCAGTCTCTGGCTACGGCGATTGCGGCCCAGGTGGGTACGGGAAATCTGACGGGAGCGGCTACGGCTCTGATTTCCGGCGGTCCGGGGGCTATTTTCTGGATGTGGGTCAGCGCTTTCTTTGGAATGGCTACGATTTATGGGGAAGCTGCTCTGGCTCAGGAGTATAAGACTACGGAAAACGGGGAGGTTACGGGAGGTCCCGTTTATTATATTCGTCAGGCTTTTAAGGGGACCTTTGGCAAGGTTCTGGCGGGGCTCTTTGCGGTATTTATTATTCTGGCTCTGGGCTTTATGGGGAATATGGTGCAGTCCAATTCTATTGGTACGGCTTTTGCAGGAGTGTTTAAGGCCAGGAATATTAATTTGTCTCCGGTTGTGGTGGGGGTAATTCTGGCAGTTTTGGCGTTTTTTGTGTTTATCGGCGGTACGAAGCGTCTGGCGGCAGTTGTGGAGAAAATGGTTCCTTTTATGGCGGCTGTTTATATTGTGGGAAGCCTGCTTTTGATTTGTCTGCATATTACGGCGCTTCCGGCGGCCATCGGTATGATTTTTACAGGGGCATTTCAGCCTCAGGCTGTGGCAGGTGCGGCGGCTGGCATTACGGTCCGGGAGGCGATTCGGTATGGTGTGGCCAGAGGATTGTTTTCCAATGAGGCAGGAATGGGTTCAACACCTCATGCCCATGCCAGGGCAACGGCTAAGAATCCACATGAACAGGGTTTGACGGCTATGATCAGTGTGTTTATTGATACCTTTATTGTGCTGAATCTGACGGTGTTTTCTGTTCTGACTACGGGGGCTATGTCTACGGGCGAGGACGGAATTGCTTTGACGCAGGCGGCGTTTTCTACCAGCTTTCAAGGCTTTGGGGATATTTTTGTGGCAGTGTGTCTTCTGTTCTTTGCATTTTCTACCATTTTGAGCTGGCATTTCTTTGGAGAGGTGAATGTGAAGTATCTCTTTGGACCGAGGGCGGTAAAGGTGTATTCGCTGATTGTTGTGGTGTTTATTGTGGTTGGGTCTACTTTGAAGGTGGAACTGGTGTGGGAGTTGGCGGACTTCTTTAATGGTCTGATGGTAATTCCCAATGCGCTGGCGCTTCTGGCTCTTAGCGGCGTGGTGGCGAATATTTGTAAGAAGTTTGGGAAGTAAGGAAGAAAGCTGCTGCAAAAGAGTAAGTATGATGACTGTTATGTTTTCAACAGAAGAATAGATGGCGGAGAGCCTGGGGCTCTCCGCTTTTTTGGTGAAATGGATGAAGTAACAAAAAAATTGGAAAACATTGGTCTTTTTAAAATAATGCATATAGATTGTCTGCAGGATTTATGCTAAGATAAAACAAGATAGGGATCTGGTTGAAGGAGGGGATTGTGTTGAATAAATATGGAGCGATGGATAATCGGAAAGGAATTAGTATTCAACAGTATAAGACGGATGTGGGATTTCGCACGCTTGTAGAGGGTGTAAATGAAAATTTATATGTAATACCGAAATACCAGAGAAAGTATCGATGGAAAAAGGAACAGGTTGCGGCCTTGGTTGAGTCTCTGATTCGAGGGCTGCCAATCCCCCCAATCTATACATGCAGAAATAAAAGAAATCAATTGGAAATATTAGATGGACAGCAGCGTATTTTGAGCTTGTTTTTTTATTATATCGGTTATTATCTGGACAGGAAAAAAAATAATTCTGTTGATTTCTCAGAAATTAAAGTAGAGGACTGCTCTTTTAAGGAAGCACTGGCAAGTCAATATGTGTTAGAAAAGCTTCATATTCAGTTAAAGGGAGAAAGAGGAGAAGAGATTCCTGTAGATTATGCTAATCTGCCGGTAGAAGTGAAAAGGCGTATAGACTATACATCTATTACCATTATAGAAATAAAGATTGATGACGAGCAGCAGCGTACAAAAATATTGCGGAAAATTTTTGAAAATTTGAATGCAAAAGGTTCTCTTTTAACACAGCAGGAATTGAGAAATGGAATATATGCCTGTGATTTTTATCAAATGCTGCAGGATTATAACAGACATAATGATAAATGGAGAAAAATATGGGGAAAAGAAGATGCGGCGGAACGTGACATGGAAACTCTTCTGCGTCTTTGTGCGTTGAGAAGATATGTGCGAGTTGACAGAAAGAGTTCGATAGATTTCAATTTCTTAATTGACCAATATCATAGCTCTTATTCAAAATTGCTTGATCAGTTTTCAGAAGAGGCTATGACATTTGATGAAGTACAAATTAAAGAATATAGTAACAGCCTGAATAGTTTTTTTGATCTATTTCAGGTAAATGCAACCCAGTCATCAAAGGTTGCATTGTTGGAAAGCTTCTATATTGTTTATGAAAAATTAGGTGTAAATAAACCTATCACATCCGATATATATAAAGAAATTTTGAAAGCTCCCCAATATACATCTTATACAAGACAAGGTACCGTGAAAATGAAAAGCATGAATGGAAGGTGGAAGATCGTATATGATATTTGGTCTGGAAATGATAAATTACATGGTTAACAAAATACTTACAGAAGATCTGCCTTATAGAGACAGCATAATAATAGGAGATAATTCCAGTGGTAAAACGCTTTTATTAAAGCTTTTTGTAGAAGAAGCGAAAAAGGACAAAGCGGTATATTTTATTGATGCGGTGAATCGGGGATTTGATGTAAAAAGGATTTCCGGGGCAAACCAAAAGCCGGAGTACAAAAAAACAATTTTGGAAACAAGGCTTCAGGGAGAACATTTCAATCTGGTAGATTCTTTTAATTGTTATGGGACTTTGACAGAAAGGATTGAGATAATCTATTCATTGTATGAGAAAGAAGTTCAGGATTTATTTTATGAATTAACAAATGAAAGATTTTATATCCTATTGGATTCTCCATTTGGAGAGGTTGATTTTGGGAATGAGAAAGGGTTGCTCTCCAGCGGCTATCAGGCGGTAATACGGATCTTGCTGGAACTATTGTACTATCAGGATATGGAAGTAGATAAAAAAGCCCTTGAGTCCGCATGGGTTGTAATTGATGAATTGGACGAATACCTGTCTCCCAGGTATTCTGCTGTTATATTGGAATTTTTAAAGAAAAAATTTCCATGGGGAAAATGGCTGGTGACGACCCACTCTTGTGATCTGGTGGCTGGTACTCTGGATTCTAATTTAATCATTTTAGAGAACAGTCATTGTGAAGTAATTGACATCAATGATTATCCGTCTGTTTCAGAAGTACAGATTATATTTGAAAGAGTATTTGGGGATCAACAGAGCCTGGAACTTGAGATGGATAATGTATTGCGCAGGTTGTTAAATAATAAGATGAATCAGGCATGGAGTAAAAAAGATGAAGAATGCCTGAAACAGATAGAAAAACAGAGACTTACTGCTTCGCAACAGGTAATCGTGCGCCAGATACAGGAATGGTGATTGATAAATGGAAGACTATTTGCTGCTTGAAATACCGGCATTCAAACCTGATTATAAAAGATGGAAAAAATATGGTTATAAAAATCCGACAGAGAGAGATAATTTAAAAGATGTACTGGAAAAAAGTACAGGTGGATATTGTATGTATTGCTTTTCACGGGTTCGTGTTGATGAAAAATCATATGCGAATTTAGAACATGCAATAGAAAAGAGCAATTCGGATAAGCTGATTGAGTGCGTGCCGAATATAGGCTTATCCTGTTCGGTTTGTAACCAGACATTTAAACGTATTGGGGAACGAAAGAGAAAACTGCGAAAAAATGTGATTGCTGAGTATGAAAAGCATAGCAGATGTTCACTGGAATGTCATAAACAGTGTACAGTTGCCTGCAAAGCCTTGAGAGAATTACAGAAGAACTACAGTAAGCTGCCGGATGCAGAAATATTATTGCAGCCTATGGGCATTAAAGGAAGCGATTCAAATAACATGCTGCTGTTACAGTATAATGTGATGAATATGGAATTTGAACCTGCAACAAATACATATACATATTCAGACAGCGAGCTTCGTTTTATAAAAGCGCATATTAAGAGATTTCGTTTAAACGATTCGAAATATCGTTCACGACAATTGTTTGATTTTATTCGAAATGTTATTGATAATAATGGAAAAATACCAATGTATGAGTACAATAATTGGATGGTCAAGCTATTTTGTGAAAAACTTTCAGGAAAATCCCAGGAAGAGATATTAAAAATTTGCAAAAGTATATTCATCATTACTTTTCCAAAAATGTAAAAGCTTTGGTCTATTATCCGGATAGGGAGCATGGCATCCTGGGCGCCCGTTTGGGGATGGGCGGAGTTTGTTCCGTAAGATATCTCCGGGTATTTTTTTCATTATAATCTATTTCAATTAAAATGGATACTGGTAAATTATCAAAAACAGAGCGCCGGAAAAATGTTTCTTTCTTTCATTGAAATTTTCTGAAAATATGATATAATGAGCGTTAGTGAGGAGAGCATGCGGGCATGTTCAACGAACGGTGATCATGAATGTTAGTGAGGGAAGCATGGCAGGCTGTTAAAGGATACTTTGTTAGCAGCGGTAATCTTGAAGAATTTAGGAGATCCCAATTTTATGAAACGAGTATTGTTAAAATTGAGCGGTGAAGCCCTGGCAGGAGAGAAGCATACGGGCTTTGACGAGGCCACCGTTATCGGCGTGGCGAAGCAGGTAAAGGTTCTGGTGGATGACGGTATCCAGGTGGGGATTGTCATCGGCGGCGGTAATTTCTGGAGGGGCCGTACCAGTGAGAATATTGACCGGACCAAGGCAGATCAGATCGGTATGCTTGCCACAGTGATGAATTGTATTTACGTATCGGAGATCTTTCGCTCCGTAGGCATGGAGACAGAGGTATTTACCCCCTTTGAGTGTGCAGGCTTTGCGAAGCTGTTCACTAAGGATCGGGCCCTCAAGCGGCTGAACCGGGGCTGTGTTACCTTTTTTGCCGGAGGAACGGGACATCCCTATTTCTCTACGGATACCACCACGACCCTTATGGCTATTGAGATCGAGGCGGATGTGATTCTCCTGGCAAAAGCCGTGGACGGCGTTTATGACAGCGATCCCAAGCAGAATCCGGGTGCGGTGAAGTATGATGAGATCTCCATTTCCGATGTGGTGGATCAGCGTCTGGCGGTGATGGATCTGACCGCTTCCATTATGTGCATGGAAAATAAGATGCCCATGATGGTATTTGGACTGGGTGAGAAAGACAGTATTATCAATACGGTAAAGGGGAATTTTACCGGAACAAAAATTACAGTATAAAGCGGAGGGTATTTACCATGGATGAGAGATTAAAAGTATATGAAGAGAAGATGACGAAGTCCTATGATTCCATGCAGAGGGAGTTTATCAGCATTCGGGCAGGCCGGGCAAATCCCCATGTACTGGATAAGATTCGCGTGGACTATTACGGGACGCCCACTCCCTTGCAGCAGGTGGGTAATATTTCCGTGCCGGAGCCTCGCATGCTCCAGATTCAGCCATGGGAGAAGAGTCTCCTGAAAGCCATTGAGAAAGCGATTCTCACCTCCGATATCGGCATCAATCCCACCAATGACGGCTCCATTATCCGTCTGGTGTTCCCGGAGCTTACCGAGGAGCGCAGAAAAGAGCTGGTGAAGGATGTGAAGAAAAAGGGCGAGGCTGCCAAGGTGGCTGTCCGCAACATCCGCCGGGATGCCAATGAGAATCTGAAGAAGATGAACAAGGCAGGGGAGATTTCCGAGGATGATCAAAAGGATCTGGAGACCAAGGTGCAGAAGATGACGGACAAATACATTGCCGATATTGACAAGGCGGTGGATGAGAAGTCCAAGGAGATTCTGACCGTATAGGATTTAAGAGTTTGAACGAATGGGGGAGCTGTGGCAAGGCAAGGTGAGAGATTATGGAAAAAAATTTCACCTTGTTTTGTAGCAGCCCCTTTTTATGCAATAGTAATATCCTTGCAATGCACAAATCAATTTACAGACACAT
>NZ_JAYMNS010000053.1:0-12792 GCF_036941035.1 Candidatus Merdisoma sp. JLR.KK006
GTTTTCCATGCGGCACTGTTCTTATCTGCCTGCCATTCGTTGTATTTTTTCCCACGCTCCCCACCGGGGATAATGACAGAAAGATTATGCTCGCTGCACAGCTCGTCACTTAATTTTCGGATGCGGTAATAGCTCTGCTTACAGTCGTGATATTTATCATGCTCTATGTTGTCGGCGGCACAGAAAATGATATGGTTATGGACGTGACCTTTATCAATATGTGTGGTGACAACATAAGAATATTTCCCTTCTAAAACTTTGTCCGCAAGCTCTTTTCCAATCTGGTGCGCTTCGTCAAAGCTGACCTCACCGGGAGCGAAAGCCTGTATCAGATGATAGGCTTTATTAGGGCTGTTTTCCCGGCAATGGTCTAAGGTGTATTTGAAGTCAATCGCTGCGGTTTCCGGTGCACAGGCATAGGAAGAAATATAGATGCTTCCGTCTGTCTTGTCCGGGTTGCATATGTAGGCTACCGCTTTATCAACGGTTGCTGTGATAGCATGGATTTTTGTGACTGCCATACCTGTTTCATCAACTCCTTTACTTCGTCCATATCTTCTTGATAGACGTGATTTGTGCTGTTAATTCTTTTCGCAATCTGGTTCAAACTTGAACTGATCCGCCCCAACTCCGTATTGTATTCCCGTAAAAAACTGTAATCCACGTCATAGACATATCCGTATAGAATCAGTTTCCGGATAAAAGCTGATTTGCTTTTCATGCCAGACAGCTTAAACTTCTCGTCAAGGATATATTGCTCCTTGTCATTCAGGTGAAATTCATTCCGGTTGGTTCTTGTCCTGTTTGCCATTTTTACATCGTCCTTTCTAAATTTGGGCATAAAAAAACTGCTGTAACTTGTCCGGTTTACAACAGTCTGGTTTCGTGTCTGTTCAGTTGTTTTGGATAGAATTATCCATGTGTTATTGTAGCAAATCTCCGGGGGAAGGTCAAGGACTTGCAGAGAAAAACGCAAAGAAAACCAAAGAGGGTTAGGGATACTTCCCTATGGAAATTTCATCATATGGACGGTAGGGAAGTATGGGAAATTTCGCCCATGTGTCCGGACATGGGCAGTGCTTGCTATTCTTGCCTTTCAACACTCCCGGAGGGTGTGTCGGTTCTTGCCGTTCTTGTCTTTTAGCAGTAATGTTTTCTGTCTGGTTGTCAATTTTTGTTCTAACATATATAATCATATTTGTGGATTTCAGAAAAAAGGGGAAAATGATATGGCTGTATTATCTATAAGGAAGCACATTGATAGGCATGTGGGAAAAGGGAAGGATTAAGACTATGAGTAATATATTATTATTGGAAGATGATTTAAGCCTGATTAACGGGCTTTCTTTTGCACTTCGTAAGCAAGGATATGAATTGGAAGTAGCGAGGACTATAAAAGAAGTGGATATTGTTTGGGCAGAGGGTAAATATGACTTGTTAATCTTAGATGTTTCACTTCCTGACGGTTCTGGTTTTGAAATATGCGAAAAAGTCCGTCAAACTTCAAAAGTGCCCATTATTTTTCTGACGGCATCGGATGAGGAAGTCAATATTATTATGGGACTGGATATGGGCGGTGATGACTATATTACAAAGCCTTTTAAATTGGGAGTGCTATTATCCCGGATAAATGCGTTGTTAAGACGTGCGAGTGATTTTGGGCAGACAGATACAGAAATTGTTTCTAATGGCTTAAAAGCTCTTTTGACGCAAGGAAAGGTTTATAAAAATGGAGAGCTTTTGGATTTGACGGCAGGAGAGTATAAACTGTTATGCCTGTTTATGAACAATCCGGGTACGGTGCTTTCTAAAGAACAGATTTTAGAAAATCTGTGGGACAATGAAGGAAATTATATTGATAACAATACACTGAATGTCTATATCCGCAGACTGCGAACAAAAATTGAGGACAATCCCAGCGATCCGCAAATGATTTTGACCGTAAGACGTATGGGATATAAATGGAATATTATTTGATGGGGTTTTTATGAGAATATTTACAAACAAAGATATTAAGATACTGTTTATAGGAGTATCTCTATTGCTATTTTGCAACACGATTCTGTCACAGGTTATATTGTGGAAATTTCACGGAAATTACCCACTTGTACTCCTTATTCTTTCTCTGTTTATAGGATGTGGGATTTTGTTTCTCTGCTTTTGTTACTTTCATAAGCAGCATAAAATCATGGAAACAGCAGTGACAGAAATAGATGAGTACCTTACGGGTAATACGGATGCCCGTATTGAATGTGATGACGAGGGTGAAATGTACAGGCTTTTCCATTCGGTTAATACATTAGTGGCGGTATTGAACGCACATATGGAAAGCGAACTTCGGGCAAAGGAATTTTTGAAGGATACCATATCGGATATTTCACACCAATTGAAAACGCCGCTTGCCGCTCTTAATATTTATAATGGTATTTTACAGAGTGAAACAGAGAATCTTCCTGACTTAAAAGAGTTTACCGTTTTGTCAGAGCAGGAGCTTGACCGCATTGAATCATTGGTACAAAATCTGCTGAAAATTACCAGACTGGATGCCGGAACGATTATACTGGAGAGAAATTTTGAAAATGTATCCGACATAATGCATGACATTGAACAGCATTTTGCATATCGTGCAAAACAGGAGGAGAAAGAGCTTATCCTTTCTGGAGATGATGATATTATGCTTTTTTGTGACCGTGAATGGATGATGGAAGCGGTCAGCAACCTTGTAAAAAATGCTTTTGACCATACGGATGCAGGAAAGCGTATCTTTATTGAATGGAAACGGATGTCGGATATGTTACAGATTGTAGTGAAAGATAATGGGTGCGGTATTCATTCCGAAGATATTTATCATATTTTTAAGCGTTTTTACCGTAGTCGCTTTTCAAAAGATACACAGGGGCTTGGGCTTGGACTGCCGCTGTCAAAGACGATTGTTGAACTGCATGGCGGTAATATTAAGGTAGACAGTGTTTTGGGAAAAGGGAGTGTTTTTATGATAACTATATTAGAAACTACAAAATTGTAAGAAATTTGTTTATTTTTGAGGAGAACATTACAGAATTGTCGGTTTAGAGAAATATTAGAGTAAGGATTGGGTGTTATACTTCTTGCTGAAGGAGGGATAACACCCATGACTTTATCAGATCAAAAAAGTAACAGGAGGCATAACATGAATTTATTGGAAGTGAAAGGAATTTCGAAAACTTATGGGGCAGGGGAAACCGCTGTCCGTGCTTTGAAAAATGTCAGTTTTTCAGTTCCGAAAGGAGAATTTGTTGCGGTAGTAGGAGAATCCGGTTCCGGCAAAAGTACGCTGCTTAATATGCTGGGCGCATTGGATGTGCCTACTTCCGGCAAAGTGATGATTGATGGAAAAGATACGTTTTCCATGAAAGAAAGGCATCTTACTGTGTTCCGCCGCCGGAACATTGGATTTATCTTTCAGGCATTTAACCTTGTTCCCGAACTGACGGTGGAGCAGAATATAATTTTTCCGGTACTTTTGGATTACCAGAAGCCAAACAGAAAATATTTGGAGGATTTACTGGATATATTGAATTTGAAGGAACGCCGGAATCATCTGCCCAGCCAGTTGTCTGGCGGACAGCAGCAGAGGGTAGCGATTGGACGTGCTTTGTTTACCCGCCCGGCTCTGATACTTGCCGATGAGCCGACAGGAAATTTAGACTCGCAGAATACCAGTGAAGTGATTGCGTTGCTAAAAGAAGCGTCAAAAAAGTATGAGCAGACAATTATTATGATTACACACAGCCGCAGTATTGCACAGACAGCAGATCGTATCCTGCAGGTGTCAGACGGAGAACTTACTGATTTGGGGAGGTGCAGGGAATGAGAAGTTATTTAAGCCTTGTGGCTATTTCGGGAAAGGTGCGCAAACGGCAGAACCGTATGACGATTTTCTGTATTATTATTTCTGTACTGCTTGTAACTACGATTTTCAGTGTGGCAGATATGTTCATTCGGAATCAAAGTGAGGGGCTTAAGCAGAAGCATGGAAACTGGCATATTCAGTTGGAAAATATCTCTCAGGACACAGCAGAAGAAATCAGCCGGCGTCCGGATGTCGCCGCTGTCGGCTGGTCGGAAATATTTAATGCAGATGCAGACCAGCCTTACTATATCGGAGAGAAAAAGGCTGCCGTTTACGGCAGTGACAGTATTTATTTAGCAGAGCTTGTGAATGCCCTTGAAGAAGGCTCTCTGCCGCAGAGTGACAATGACATTATGCTTAGTTCCAATGCGAAACTTGCGTTAGATGTAAAGATTGGCGATTCTGTGACAGTAAAGACACCTTCGGGGAATACGGATTTTACGGTATGCGGTTTTGGTTCGGACGATGCAGCGTATTATCGGGATCAGACATATATGGTTGCTGCCTATATGACGCGGGATGCATATATTTCAATCATGGAACCAAACAATATCCCAATCAACCCGGTCTGTTACATTCGGTTTCAGGATGTGTCAAAGGCGTCCGGTATTATTGCGGAAATCAGACAGCAGTATCATTTGCCGGAGGAGGATATTTCGGAAAATACGGCAATTATGGGTCTTGCCGGACAAAGCAGCAATGAATCTATGCATAATATTTACGGAATAGCGGCAGTCTTGTTCATTTTGGTATTATTGGCTGGCGTACTGATGATTTCCGGCAGTATGAACAGCAATGTAGCGCAGCGGACAAAATTCTTTGGAATGATGCGCTGTATTGGTGCAAGCCGTCAGCAGATTATCCGGTATGTACGGCTGGAAGCGTTAAATTGGTGTAAAACGGCTGTGCCTGTTGGGTTAATCATAGGTACGGCAATCGAATGGGGCATTTGTGCATTGCTCCGCTTTTGGATTGGCGATGAATTTGCCGCTATGCCGGTATTTGCCCTCAGCCCTGTTGGACTAATCAGTGGGGCGATGGTTGGAATTGTAACTGTCCTGCTGGCAGCGCAGTCACCTGCAAAACATGCATCTAAGGTTTCTCCGATGGCAGCGGTTTCCGGAAACGCAGATACGGCACTTTCTGTACGGCATGCAACAAAACGGAAAATCAGAAAGGTTGAAAGGACATTGGGGATTCACCATGCAACAGCATCTAAGAAAAACTGGTTTTTATTGACAGCCAGCTTTTCACTCAGCATTATACTGTTTCTTTGCATTTCAGTAGGGTTGGATTTCGCGCATGAGCTGATCCCAACAATGCGTTCATGGCAGCCGGATATTACCCTTAACGGCTATGCAAATGAGCGTGTACTGGATCAGCGTCTGGGTGATGCCATTAGCGGAATTACAGGTGTAGAGCATATTTGGGGCAGTTCTTACATGGAGAATGTTTCAGTTAATTCTTCACGACCAGACATTGACCATGTAAATATAACGTCATATAGCCAGTATATGCTTGACTGTGCCAAGGATAGCCTTGTGCAGGGAGATTTGTCAGAAATCTATGGGGACAGTGACAAGGTTATGACTGTTTTGAATAAAGATAATCCGATAAAAGTTGGAGACACAATTCAGATAGCGGGACAGGATGTTGAAGTTGCATGTGGCATATCCAGCGGGCTGTATCCCAGCGAATATAGCGTGATCTGTTCACAGGAAACCTTTGCCCGACTGACAGGGGAACAGAATTACAGTATGATTGGAATACAATTAAGCAGCAAGGCTACGGATGAAACAGTAAAACAAATCAACAGTCTTACGGAAAGCAATGTTATTTTTACTGACGAGCGTCAGAGTAATCAGAGAAATGCCAATACTTATCTGGCTGTAAAATTTCTGTTGTATAGTTTTATGGCAATCATTGCCATGATTACGCTGTTTAATATTGTCAACAGCATTTCCATGAGTGTAACTGCCCGGATAAAGCAGTATGGGGCTATGAGGGCGGTTGGCATGGATGGGAATCAGCTTACCCGAATGATTGGTGCGGAAGCCTTTACTTATGCTGTCTCTGGTCTTATCGTTGGCAGTGGTATCGGAATTGCCCTAAGCCGCTTTTTGTATGTGAAATTGGTTACACGATTTTTTGGAAGCCAGTGGAGTTTGCCGATTGTTTTAATTGCTATTATTCTTGTATTTGATATTGTTTCTGCTGCGTTAGCGGTATATGCACCCGCAAAACGGATTAGAAATATGCCGATTACGGCAACGATCAATGAATTATGATGCTAAAAAATTATGAAAATTTGCTGCACGACGGAAAAGGGAAAAACCGTCGTGCAGAAGAAAAATACCTTTTTTGAAAGATGAGGGGTTGTTGTGTGGCAGTTTGCGTTTCTTATATTTTTTATTTCGGTCTGCATATTTGCGGGGATTATGCT
Source organism: Candidatus Merdisoma sp. JLR.KK006 (assembly GCF_036941035.1). NCBI lineage: Bacteria > Bacillati > Bacillota > Clostridia > Lachnospirales > Lachnospiraceae > Candidatus Merdisoma > Candidatus Merdisoma sp. JLR.KK006. The sequence goes on from NZ_JAYMNS010000053.1 coordinate 6,336, forward strand.
GTATGACTCCAGAACATTGTGGAGTGGAGCTTCATTTTTGATTATGATGATATGTTTGTCGGTATTTCTGCTTTTGGTCTTATACCAATGTTCAGAATGGCTGGCAGCACATGATTTAGTGATTGGAATACTGATTGTTATATGTATTTTGGCAGTGAGTAGTGTTGTTTTGTTTCCGACAATTCTGATTCTTGTGTTTTTTATAGAAGGAGTAAGGGTTATTAGACATGAAGGAATAAAACCGACAAATTTGTTGTCGATGTTGTTTTCTGTTCTGCTATGTATTTATCTTGTGCTATTTCCAGTAATTGGAAACTTAGGAAAGAATACTTTTGGTACAATGCTCTATAAAATTATTAGTTTCATAGCGGTATATATATTATTGTTGCTGGCAGTGTATTCACTTTCCGCAGTGCTCAATCTTTTTCACCTAAAAAAGAAAAGAAACGCAGATTACATTATTGTGCTGGGGGCAGGAATTATTGGAAGCAGGGTTACGCCGTTACTTGCAGCACGGATTGAAAAAGGAATGGAATTGCTGTGCTATAATCCAAATGCTGTACTGATTATGTCTGGCGGACAAGGTTCAGGAGAGGATATTCCAGAAAGTAAAGCTATGGCAGATTATGCGATTGATAAAGGCGTAAGTGCGGAAAAAGTCATTTTGGAACAAAAATCTGTGTCCACGGAGGAGAATCTGCGGTTTTCAAGGGAACTGATAAAGAAACAGAATCCACAAATTATAGTTGTCACAACTGCTTATCACATGCTTAGGGCGTTAATACTCGCAAAGCGGCAGGGCATAAAATGTGTGGGCTTTGGTGCAAAAACAAAATGGTATTTTACGCTGAATGCTTTTATCCGGGAATTTGTTGGATATTTAAGTCTGACATGGAAAAAGCATATTATTGTGATTGGAATAAATGTTTGTATTGTAATAGCAGTGTATGGATTTAAGTAAACAACGTATATAACATTATATGTATCATCTTTTCCTTTGAAATAGAAAAGATGATTGGAGATGTGCGATATAAGGAAGAAGTGGCATAAATGGGGAAAATGATTATTTTATCATTTAATGATAATGAAGAAGATGCTTGCGAAAGAATACTGCACAATATACATGATGATTTCTGCTATGATTGTTCGGATATACTTGGGAAAGCGACATCATTCCATATAGGAGCATTGGAAATTGATGCAGATAAAAAGAATGTGACGGTAAATAACATTGAAATTGGACTTACTCATATTGAATTTGAAATACTGTATTTGCTGGCGCAGAGTCCCGGCAGAATATACAGTAAAGAGCAGATCTATGATATTGTCTGGCAAGAACCGTATTCCGGCGATTACAACATTGTTATGAGCCATATCCGGCATATAAGGGAAAAGATAGAGGATAATCCGGGCAAGCCGCTTTACATACAGACCGTATGGGGCATCGGCTATCGGTTCAACAAAAATTTAAGCAGCAGTCTGTGATAGGAAAACAGATTGCTGCTTATTTTTTGTCCTGTACGCCTAAGAGGTATTCACAGGATACATGGAAGAACTCTGCCAGAGCGACTACCTCATAATCAGGAACAAACCTTGTTCCCTTTTCAATCCGCAAAACGGTCAAGTCGCTAAATTCATATCCGGCAAGCTGGAGCTGTTCTGCAAGGGCTTTCTGTGACAGCTTTCTTTCTGTCCGCAGTTCCATGATCTTTTGACCGATCAGGTTTTTAGAGTTGCTTTCTTTATTCCAGTAGATTTTAATATCCTGTCACCAACTTTCTAAAGATGAAGTCCTGTATGATTGATTTTACGAAATATTGTTGATAATATACTTCTAAAGATGAAGTGAACGGAAATTATCTTGAGAAAAAGAAACTTGGGATTGATAATACTGCCTGTAAAATGCAAAATTATGTTTAACAGAAAGGTGGAAATGAACATGAATGAAGTTTTTGAAACATTAGCAAACGTCTTTGAGGAACTGCGCAGCGAATCCGGGGACAGGGAGTATTGCGTCCAGACCGAAGATGCAAAAGAAGCCAGCCGGGAACTGAAAAAGAAGCAGAAGGCATTTGAAACATATCTTTCCAGACTGCCGAAAGAGGACAGGGAGTTTTTAGAGGACTATCTGGACACAGTGGATCATGTCCATTACAAGGAGGAGCAGAGGGCGTACTATCAGGGAATTGTGGACGGTATACAGGTGCTTGATGGATTGGGCATCGTGAAAAAACGTATGCGCATAAAAGAATTTCTTAAAAAATTTAGCAGATAAGCAAAGAGGTGGCTGGCAGGACAGAAGGCGAGCCACCTTGTTTGTATAGTTCAGAATAATCCAGAAATATTCATGAAAAAATTCAGACATTGGAGCTATTCTATTCTTTAGGATGTTTATACGTCCGGAGATAGGCTTCCACAATAGCGAGAATGGTTGTTATCTGTTCTTCCGTACATTGTGACAGATAAACCAACAGCCGCTGGTAGTCGAGGTTGTCTGCCGGGACAGTTGGGTAAAAGAACGGATCGGCGGAAATATGTAAGGCTCGTATGAGCTGCCCTAGCTTTTCAAGGCTTGGCACGTTTCCATGATTTTCGATTTCTTTGATATAGCGTGAGGAAACGCCGGATTTTTCAGCCAGTTCTTCATAGGTCAGTTTTTGCTCAGTTCTAGCCTGTTTCAGACGGAATCCCATTTCCTTGTCAATTTTCTTTTTACTTGCCATATATGCACCTCCATGTATAGTGTATATTGCACATTTTACTTTTGAAATGCACTAATAATTCACTTTAACAGAGGGGCATAATGCACACAATAAAATAGAATGACTTTGGATATTGCATATAAAAAAACGCAGTATCCAGAGGTTTTTTTGCGTGGATTTTATCCTTTGGGTACGTTTAGGGGAATTTATGTGTTCTGAACGGTCTAAAGGGTATTTTTTTGACTTCGTGAACCTGTCTGGCTATTGGCGTGGAAAGGTTCTTTTATAAGGTATTTTACTGGAAGTAAAGCAGAATATACCTTAGAGAGTGAACTATACGCACTCGCAAGCTGTGGAGAAAACAGAATAACAGATATGAACAACGTCCAGCGGGCATTCTGCCTGTCCGGGCGTTTTTTATATACAAAAAATTTTTTAATTTTTTACACCCACCCGAACATCAGCCTGTCGCTATTTGGCAGATACTGCGGAAAGGGAGAAGGCGTATGCCTTTGTCACGTCACAACGGGGGAGGAGGTGAACTCGTATGAAGAAACCTTCTTGCCATGATGAACTGACAATCAGGCATCGTTTTGATCGCCTGTGCCAGATGTCGCTCAAGGGCGAAGCAATTAACTATTACCGGCACATGGATTACCGCAGGGAGCATGAAGCCATGTTTTCTGAACTGTCTGAAAAGGAGCTGAATCAGTTGTTTGTTATGGATGAGTATGGAGTGGAAAACAGTCATTTCACAGTGCATGGATATGACATTGAAGTGAAGGACACCCTGATTGCGGAAGCGTTGCAGGCACTTTCGGAACGGAAGCGGAATGTAATACTGCTTTCGTATTTTCTGGAAATGAGCGATGCGGATATAGCAAGGGAGATGAACCTTGTGCGCAGCACGATCCATGAACACAGGACACGCTCACTTGAGATTTTGAGAAAGATTATGGAGGAAAAAGCAGATGCGAAAGAGATGTAAGAGTAATGGAGATAAGAATCTGCTGCCTTTCCATATCATAAAGGCAGCATCAGAAGGCGATGTAATGGCAATCAACGAAGTCCTGAAGCATTATGAGGGGTACATAATCACCCTGTCCACCCGGAAGATGTATGACGAGGGCGGGCAGCTTCATTTCTGTGTTGATGAAACGCTGCGCCGGAGACTTGAAACAAAGCTGATTACAAAAATACTGGCGTTTGAAGCGGTGTAGAGGGCGGTTCGCTGTCCTTTTCCATAGCTGACAGGTTCAGCGGTGTACCTTGAAAATTGAATACTGTATTGCATACAGGACGTGAGGATATGCAGAGCCACTAAGCAGATGCGCCATGACGTACCTGCCCTGTCTTATGGCGGGGTGAACGTGAGGGAATATCGGAAATGATATTGAAGCAAAGGTAAGGAGCGAGTGAGATCGGGCAAAATGTGTAGCAGTTACATGGGGCGATGAAGCATATCTGTGATAATGATACTTCCGGGTTGCGGAGCAGTCCGCAATCCGGTCAATAAAATGACGGTGCAAGACCGATGTGGGCAGTGTAATGAGCTGCCACCTGTATTGCAGTTTTTATCTGCTAATAAATGGGGAGAAGTGTATTCTGCTTATTTATTAGCAGATAAGGCTGTGCAAAAAGGAGAAATTTATGGTAAAGAAAGTAGATAGAAAAAAATTTGTCAGATATAAAGAGGGCGCAGAAATATACAGCATGGGTTTAACCAAATTTCAGGAACTTGCAAAGCAAGCCAACGCTATCTATAAGGTGGATAAACTGGTATTGGTGAATTGTGATATTTTCGAGCAATATCTGGAATCTTTTAGAGTCAGTGAATGAGGAAAGCAAAGAGAATTTCGTAAAAAATAATTGTTCTACAAAAAGTCCTTGACTTTTCGTAGAACGTAAACTATAATGGTGTTAGTTATGAAGGAGGTGCATAGTAAATGCCTAGAACGGGGCGTCCCAAAACCGACTCGCCTAAGCAAAGGTCATTAAGCCTTCGGGTTGATGATGCGGAGTATGAGAAACTAAAAGACTATGCTGCCAAACATGACATGACCATAACGCAAGTGCTACAAAAGGGTGTTGAACTTCAATACTCAATGGAAGAAAACAGGTAGCAGTACGAAATATCTCTTTCCTTTTAAGAAAGGAGTAGAGATGGCAAAAGCAAGGAAAGACCATAGAGGGAGAGCTTTACGGAAAGGGGAAATCCAACGCAAGGATAAAACGTATATGTATACTTATACTGATCCTTATGGTAAAAGACGGTACATATATGCGAATGACTTGGTAGAGCTTAGAGAAAAAGAAAAGCGTCTGATGAAAGACCAGCTTGACGGTCTGGATGTGTATGCGGCAGGCAACGCAGATTTGAATTTTGTTTTTGACAGGTATATTACAACGAAAACAGAATTAAGGCGGACAACCTACACAAATTACACCTATATGTATGACCGATTTGTAAGGGATGAGTTCGGGAAAAGGAAAATTGGAACGATAAAGTATTCAGATGTGTTATATTTTTACTATCATTTGATAAATGACAAAGGATTACAGATTAACACACTTGAAACTATCCATACGGTTCTCCACCCAACTTTCCAGCTTGCAGTGAGGGATGACATCATCAGGAATAATCCAAGTGATGGCGTGATGGCTCAAATCAAGAAGAAGCCGGGGAGAAATCATGGTGTACGACACGCACTCACTTTGGAGCAGCAGAGAGCCTTTATGGACTACACAGCCAAAAGTCCGGTATTCTGCCATTGGACACCGTTTTTCACAGTGCTGTTAGGGACAGGGTGCAGGATTGGCGAAGCGATTGGACTTAGATGGGAGGACATAGATTTAGAGAAAAGGGTAATCAGCATTAACCATAGCGTTACATATTATCCCCGAAGAAATGATACAACCAAATGTGAATTTGGCGTATCCCTCCCGAAAACAGAAGCGGGTATCCGTACTGTCCCGATGATGGATGCAGTATATGAAGCGTTCCAAGAGGAATACAGCGAGCAGAAAGAAGAAGGTTTCAATACTACGGTGGTTGACGGAATGACAGGATTTATTTTCAGTAACCGTTTTGGAAATCTTCATAATCCGCAAGCTGTAAACAGGGCAATTAAGCGGATATACGAATCGTACAATGCAGAGGAAGTGTTAAATGCCAAAAGGGAAAAAAGGCAGCCAGTCATAATACCTCACTTCTCATGCCACCATTTAAGGCATACCTTTTGTACAAGGTTCTGCGAGAAGGAAACAAATGTAAAGGTGATACAGGCAATTATGGGACACGCAAATATTGAAACAACAATGGACATATATGCCGAAGTCACTGACATGAAGAAACAGGAAGCAATACAAAATTTATCACGCAATCTTGATGTATTTTAGGAAAGAGTCCGAAACGGATAAATGAGTACAGCAAATTGTGTGGTTTACAACAAATCTACATCAAATTTGAAATTTTATTGGTAGAATAACACATCATAATGAAGTGTTGAAGCGTAAGAAAAAAGCGGAGATAAGCGGTTATGAAGAATAATGAAGTAACTTGTTTGAAATTCCCGACGATGAAGACCTTAGACAAATATAGTCAGTAAAATCAAGGGTTCTGGGAATTGGAAGTCAAAATTTACGACCAAATTACGACCTAAGTAATGAGGATACGTAAAAAATGAATATAGTAAAATGAAAAATAGCAGGTGCGTAAATGGTGCCTGCTATTTTTGCATATAGTTTTAATAAAA
>NZ_JAYMNS010000054.1:0-11495 GCF_036941035.1 Candidatus Merdisoma sp. JLR.KK006
TACTAGTACAACAGGTTAAATTTTCTAAAATCTACCCAATAACTGGAAGCTGCTATATAAGTCCAATGCGCCGTAACCCTCTCACGTCAAGCCTTTGCCATATATTTTTTTCACTTTTTTTACTCCAAAAGTCCGCAAAACCGCATAACTTCGTCAGGGTGATGGGAGATAACTGCTAAGTATCATGGAAATTGATGGTAAATTACTGTTATGTGATATTAACAGAAAAGACAAGGGTTCTTCTCTGGCTTTCAAACTATCTTATAACTTTTTTCTATGCAATACACTCTTGATATTCCATACTCTCCATTATATAGTATGGATTTACCCGCTTTCCCTGCAGTTCAAATTTTGAGTTCAGATAATATATGACTCTTATTATTAGTCGATAAAGTATTCCTCATATAATTTATTTCGATACAGTTTATCTTGTGTGACTCTAATTACATCCTGTGACCGCTTATCTTCCATTAATCGTGCAATCAGTTGAGATAGCCTGTCTTCACCTTTTTCAACACCTTTTTCAACATTGATCTGATCTCTCATCAGCAGCGTCATATACTCATGCCTCCATTCCCGATTCTGTTTTGCTTCTTTTACAGCTTCATCAAGTTCCTGAACAAAAGTATCATTGGTTGCTTTTCCGGCAGCGTAGTCTAAAAATGCTTTCAATTCTTTGCTGACATCATCCTTGTCACTGTCTGCGTTCAGGAAAATTTTTGCGGTTTCATCCCCCATGGAAATGCTGGAATCCTCTTTACAGAGATTCTCAAAGGTATAAATATGCCGTCCGTGTCCAAAAGCGTCTTCCAAACAGATAAAGATAATGAAACTGCGGTTCAGTGTTCGATAGGTCTGCCCTTTATCAATCAGCTGCAAATCTATTAAACTCTGATAGTACCTGCTCCTTTTCGGGAGTTCCCTGGTGTCACTGGCCTGCATTTCGATATTGTATACGATATTTTTATTATCTCTTACATAGACGTCGAGGCGGATGCTTTTGGCATCGGCATCTGGTTTGATTGCTTTTTGTAATTCCGGATATTCAATATGGTCTATTTTTAAATCCGGAAGAATTCTTTGCAGTAATTCCTGGCACAACCTGGGATTCTGCATGACTTTTCCAAACAGAAAGTCATTTGATATACCCAAATCTTCCCAATTTGTATGGCTGGCTCCCATTCATTTATCATCTCCTTTTTTTAATTTTATCATGCTTTTTGTCCTAATTCAATTGGAACTTCGGGACCATGAACTGCTCGTAGACAACCCCATATGCTCTTATAGATATCCGTTATCTTTTGATAAAATTTTCTCTCGCTTGCACGAATCTCCCTGATTTCATCAAGTAAATGTTCAAAATATTCCTCGTCAAATATCTGCCCATTTTCAAGACGCTTTTTATCCAACACATACCCCTGAACCGTAAATGTCTTTAACACCTTTGTCGCCCACTGCCTGAATTGGGTTGCACGAATGGAATTAATTCGATAGCCTACGGAGATAATTGCGTCAAGATTATAAAATTTCATCCTGTACTTCTCGCCATCGGAAGCAGTTGCCGAGGATTCCTCGGTAACTGCTTCTGCATCTAACTCTCCGCTGGCAAAAATATTTTTCAAGTGTAAACCAATATTGTCTGTTGAACAATCGAAAAGCTGTGCCATACTCTTTTGTGTCAGCCATACATCTTCATCGTGTACTCTAACCTCAATACTGTCTTCACTATTCTGTTTTGCAAATACAAGAAAGTCCGTTGTACTATTTCTGATCTGTATTTTTCCATAAAATCACCTAACCCTATTATGTCAACTTATCATTGGCCTTTGCCTTTATCACTTATATATCAGTATTGGAATGACACTAAATACAGTAAAATTGCACGCATATATTTCTACCTTGCTTCCCCTTGGCCGCTTCCCCTGTCCACACAGAAATTCCACTCTATCTCAACCCGCTTCCCCTTACAAACATACACTCTTTTAATAAAAGCATCAACAACCTCCTGCGTCAATTCCTCCATATGGGCATAACGGATGATCTGCTTCATATCTTCTTCCGCTTTCTGATATTCCTTTTCCAATCCGGCCAGTTTTCCGGATGCTTTCTCTTCCGCTGCGGATAAAGACGATAATTTTTTCGTCAGTTTTTCTGCTTTGCTCCGATACTCTGCAGCCGGAAGCTTCGCAAGTGCATATGTCTCATACAGGGCATCTTTCTGTGCCTGTATCTGCTTTTTCTCATGCCTGTATTCCTCCAGCTTCTTTTTCAACATATGGATACTCGATTTCTGAAAGGAATACAGATTCTCTCTCTGCTTCATGGCATTTCCTCTCAGCATCAATTCCTTATTCAGCATAAAAAGCACGGTTTCTTCCAACAGGTCCGCATTCATATAAGTACAGCAGTCCGGTATCTGTAACAGGGCGTGCTTCCTGCACTCAAACCGCCGGTATTTATTCTTTCCCCGGATCGGTTTATAGTTCAGGGAATATCCGCAGCCGCCGCAATACAATCTTCCGGTCAGCGGATGCTTCTCCCTGTTCCTTTTCGTGGAGTGTCCCGGCTGGAACGCTGAAACCTGTTCAAAGATTTCCTCCGAAATCAGCGGCTCATGGTGGGCCGGTATCACTTTCCAGTCTTCCCTTGGCACGGCCCTGCCGCTGCTGCTCCCTACGGACTTTCGGACGGATTTTCCGTATGCCATCTCCCCAAGATAAAAACGATTGTTTAAAATGGTTCTGACTGCCTGACTGCTCCATGTTTGAAGCTTTCCATCCTGCGGCTTTCTGCCGGGCTTACGGATCTGCATGATAGTCGGTATCTGTTCCTCGTAAAGCCGCTTCGCAATCTGCGTACTGCTTTTTCCCTCCAGGGCAAGGGAAAAGATGTGGCGGACAATGTCTGCTTCTCTCTCATTTACGATGACCGTATTTTTTACTTCCCTGCTCTTCTCATATCCGAAAGGGGCCTGTCCGAAAACGTACTCCCCATTCGCACACTTATTTTCAAAGGAAGCCTTTACCTTGACCGACACGTCCTTGCTGTATAAGTCATATAAAAGCGTCTGGAATGCCGTATCAATCTCTATGGTGCTCCCCTGATGCTCTCTGCTGTCGTAATGGTCGTTGAGGGCTATAAAACGGATGCCCATAAAGGGAAAGATCTGGTTCAGATAAGTCCCGATCTCGATATAGTCTCTTGAAAAACGGGACATGTCTTTCACAATGATACAACGGATTGTGCTTTTCTTTACCTCCTTTAATAATTTCTGCATACCCGGTCTTTCCATATTTGTACCGGAGCAGCCATCATCACAAAATTCCATGATTTCATATTTCGCAAGCTCGGAATCGTGATGTATGTATTCCAAAATCTGTTTTCTCTGATTCCCGATGCTGTTGCTTTCCTCTTTTGGCCCTGAAATGTCATCGGGAACCGTTTTTTTATCTTCTAAGGATAAACGCAGATACATGGCCAGCCTATTCATTGTCTCCCCCTTTCCTTATGAGAAAATTGTCCGCCGTGAACCTGAACAAAACTTCTATCCGTTTCCCCGGATAAACGTATATCTTTGAAATAAAAGTCTCAATCATATCTTTTGTCAAGTCCTTTCCGTTTTTCAGCTTTAAAAGGGCTTTTATGGCCGCCAGGTACTTTGCTTCAAGCTTCTCCTGCTCCTTTTTTTCTTTTTCCCATCCCTGCTGCTCTTTCCTTAGTTCCTCCAGTCTTTCCTCCTGCTTCAGCTTAAAGGAAACGTAATCCTTTTGGAGTATCTTCCCGGCACGATAATCCATGTAAACGCTCCCCTCTTCTTCATGGAAACGTCTTATTTTTCTTTCCGTCTCACTTAGACGCTTTTCTGTCCTTTTTACGGCTTCTGATGCCCTTTCTTTTCCATATTCCATGTAGTGCTTCGGCCTGTTAAGGAAAGTCTCAAATTCCATACGGATAAGAGACAGCAGGATATCTAAAAGTTCATTTTTCGATATGCGGTTTGATTCCGGGCACAGCGTAACCTTTGTCTGTCCTCCGTTCAGGCAGAAATATCCGTCAATCCTTGCCCTTTCCCCATCTGCATACTGCTTCACATTGGTATCCCGTGTCATTTTCCTGCCACACACTCCGCAATACAGTACATTGTCAAATATATTTTCCTCCAGGGGATAACCTTTGGCCGGATGAGCATGGGCCGCTGTCCTTGCTGTTATCCGCTGGCGTATTTCTGCCGCTTTCTCATACAATGCTTCCTCAATCAAGGGTTCCTGTGCATTTTTTGTGACTACCCATTCGTCCTCCGGCTTCCGGGTGCGGTTTTTCTCATTCCTTGCGGTAATGCTGCTTCTGCCCTGCACCAAGGTTCCGGCATAGGTCTCGCTTTTCAAAATCCTCTCCACCGAACTCTTATTCCATCCCTTATAATCGGATTCACTGCCCCCATGATATACCTCTTTTGTTTTCTTATACAAATAGGGAGGGTTGATACGCCTGCGGTTCAGTTCATCCGCAACTCCGGAATAATTTTCGATTTCAACAAATTTCTCATAAATAAACCTTACAATGGCCTTTGTGTTCTCGTCAGGCAGCAGAATCCGGCGTTTCTCTCTACACTCTGCCCGATATCCATATGGGGGTGCTCCGCCCACATAGGAGCCCTCCTCTCTTCTCTGCTTTAAATGTAGCTTTGCCTTTTGGGAAAAATCCTTTGCATACATGTCATTTACAAGATTCTTGATTTCAGAAGCCATCTGCTTCCTTTCATTTCCGTCCTTTCCCGTATCAAATCCATCCGCAACCGCAATAAACCTCACCCCCAAAAAGGGGAATATTTTTTCAATATAATTGCCTGCTTCCAGATAATTTCTGCCAAACCGTGACAAGTCTTTTACAATGACGCAGTTGATCTCTCCCAGACGGATGTCCTGCAACAGACGCAGAAAGCCCTCTCTCTCAAAATTGCTCCCGGTTTTCCCAAGATCGGTGTAGTACTCCACAACGTCAATCACTTCCCCTGTTTTCTGTCCGTTAAATTCCTCCACAAACTGCTTTGCAATCTCTATCTGGGTCTCGATGGATTCGTTCTTTTTGGTGTCCTGATCGGAGGAAAGCCGTGCATATATTCCCGCTTTGATCCTGAAAGCATCACATTTTTCTTCTGTCTTTTGGACTGCGGCTTTTCTTTTGGAGATTCTGCCCATGCTTATGCACTCCTTTCCTTATTTCTGTCCTGCTTTTTGGACATAGAGGTATGTGCCCCAGGGCACCCTCTCTTTGCCTTATCGGCAAATTCACCTTGCCCGTAGGGTGTTTCCTTATTCCTGTCCTGCTTTATTCTCTTGTTTACTTCACACATCATGCGGTACTGATTCTTATAATAGAACTCAATTTCCAGTCTTCGATCCTCAAATACCTCAATTTTCTTCACCATGCTGCAGAGGGTGTAACGGTCTATTTCTTTTATCTCCGCACTTTCCTGCACCATCTTTAACCGTGCTGCCGATGTGACACCGTTCTTGAACAGCTCTTTTATCATGTCCTCCTGCCTTTTCTGTGCCGCTTCAAACTCTGACGCTTTTCGCTTAAACTCCTCGTGCAGCCTTTCAAATTCTTCTTTTGTGACAACTCCCTGCCTTAAATCCTCGTGGAGTCCCGAACAAAGGGAAGTATACTTCTCCTGTTCCCCCTTAAGCCTGGCAATCTCCGTATCATAACGGATGATGGATTCAAAGTTGATCTCCATTTCCAAAGCCTTTTCAAACATCCGCCGTTCTTCCAAAAAACAATTGGCGTAATGTCTTATCATCTCCGAAACCAATTCCCTTAGCCGTTCTTCTTCCACGCTGTGCCTGGTACAGCCCTCGCCCCGGTTTTTTGTGGAACAGATATAATAGACTTTCTGGGTATCTTTATAACGGTTTACACGCCGAATCATTTGTTCCCCACAGTCTTTGCAAAACAAAATGCCTGTAAACAGACTGACTTCCTCGGTTACGGGGCTTACCCTGCTGTCCGTTTTCAGCAGGTTTTGGACAACCTGGAACTGGTCCTTGGATATGACCGCTTCGTGGGTGTTCTCCACCTTGATCCACTGCTCCTGGGGTTTTGCCACGCTCTTTTTCAGCTTGTAATTGATCTTCTCGCTTTTGCCCTGTACCATGTGCCCCAAATAGATTTCATTCGTCAGGATCCGCTTTACCGTGGAATTGCTCCACTGTGCTCTTGCCCCACCGGAAAATCCCCCTCTGTAATTGATGCCTGTAGATTTTTTGTATTCCTTTGGGGAGAGGATGCCCAACCCGTTCAGCTTTTTCGCAATCGCCGACACGGCCATCCCCTCTATCTTCCAGGCAAATATCTTCCTGACGATATCTGCCGCATATTCATCCGGTACAAGGCGGTTCTTGTTATTCGGTGCCTTTTTATATCCGTAAGGTACAAAGGCAGCAATGCACTCCCCGTTCCTCCGCTTTACTTCAAACTGGCTTTTTACTTTTGTGGATATGTCCCTGCAATAAGAATCGTTGATAAAATTTTTGACCGGAAGTACGATGCCGCTTTCTGACGGGTCTGCCTGAAAGCTGTCATAATGATCCGTGAGTGCAATAAAACGCACGGAAAGAGCCGGAAAGATTTTCTGAATGTACCTTCCGGATTCAATATAGTCACGGCCAAAACGGGAAAGATCCTTTACGATGACGCAGTTTACCTTTCCTGCTTCAATGTCGCTTATCATTCTTTTAAATTCCGGTCTGTCGAAATTGCTGCCCGAAAATCCATCATCAACATAGATATCGTATAGCTCCATATCCTGCTGTTTATGGATAAAGGCTCTGATTAGCTCCCTTTGATTTCCGATGCTGTTACTCTCGGATTTTAGACTGCCCTCCCTGTCTGTCACATCCCCGACATCACTGTCATCCCTTGAAAGACGGAGGTACATAGCTGCTAGAAACTGTTTTTTACTCATTCTATCACTCCTGACTTATGATTATTCCGTTGTAATAAACCATAAATCAAAAGCAACCACTGATTTGTCCCGATTTAAGGTTAACATAACTTTCTGATTCTTTCAAGACTTTTTTGATTTTTATTCAACTTTTATTCATATATAAATTTCTGCCAAATGCCTTAAATATTCTTCCATCTTATCGTCTATGGTCGGCCCCTCTTTTTGAAAGCTGACTTTTACCACATAGTCGCCGATGCGATGCACGAAAAGATTATTGGTCTGTTCCGCAAAAAGAGCCAGTTTTCTTTCAACCGGAAGTCTGGTGTCAATCTTAATGTCCCTGATATCCGTCAATGTATTGATATCCACCGTCCGGACATCCACGGCTTCCATTGCGTCAAGTTCCTCATCTGTTATACGAAACATTTGCTGCCCCTTTCCGGTTCTTTCTTACTATATCTATTCACTTTTCAGATTGTCCCATGATATATAATTTGCATGTAAAAAGCCGGGGTGTCCCCCGGCCTTCCATGTTTTTCTTAATTGTATTCATCAAACACTCCCACTTGTACCTGCACTCCCTGCGTGATCCGTTCAAGAGTCTCTTCACTCACGCTTCCCATATAGGCTATGATGCGGTCAAAGTTCAATGCCGTCACCTGCTCGCACAATGCGATGCTGTGCTGCTCCAGTCCCTCCGCCCTGTGGGCCGATACAAATACATGGGTGGGAAGATTCTGCTTTTTATAGATTTTTGTAGACAGCGGCACCACGGTAAGCACCAGGCTGTGCTTATTTGCCCTGTTGTTGCTGACCACCACCACAGGACGCATGCCGCCCTGCATACTTCCCTGATACTGCACGCCCAGATCCGCATACAGTATGTCACCTCTTCTTATTTTCACGAAAACATCCTCCTATCTGCCGACATTATCCTCTCATACGGAAAAGCCTTATCCCTCATCCGAAATTCCCAAGACTTTCCCGTATCAGAGGATAACATGGTGTTTCCACCACATTATCCCTTAAGTTTCCTCTGATAGTATAAACTCACTCTCGTTTCTCCCCGAACCGGGTAACATACACTGGGACGGCCCATCCCACGCTGCGTCCCCGTCATGCCCATCCGGACGGGAGCCGCAGAGAGCCACTTCCGAAAAATGCGTTTCGCTGAAATTCCGGTGCTGTTCTATCTCATTATCTCCGGCTGCCACTTCCGGTAGGCACAAACCTCTGCTTGGAACCTTCACGGGCACGGCACAGGATCTCCAAAGCTGTAAATAAAGCAGTATGAAACTGCCACTTACCTGCACGGACAATCCATGCCGAGGAACCTCGTCGCACGAAATGGGTTTCTGCCACCCTTACCCCACGGCCAAAGGCATTGCGGATAAAGGCGAAAATAAAATCAGGTGTATGCGTGTCCTATTTAACTGTGATTTTTTGTGGCTTTGTTAAGCCTGTAATTATCATAGACGAAAATGAGGTGTTTTCAGAGTGAACAAATCCGCTATTTGCGGCTGATATGTGCCACCACAAGACGATCCATGCCATCCGCCATTTCCTGCAGCATGTGTAAGAGATATTCTTTCTGCCCGTCGCTTCTCCCCTCCAGAATGCCCCGAATCCGTTCTTCGTCCGGCATTCTGTCTTTCTGCCCATATAATAAAAATGTTAATGGAATCCCCAGTGCATTGGACAATCTCAGGAAATTTTCCAGAGACATTGTTCTTTTTCCTGCCTCTACCCGTTTTATGGAATCAAGCGATAATTCGGCCCGTTCCGCAAGCTGGGCTTGTGTCAAGTTTGCTTTCTTTCGATAGAATCTCACGTTATCCGCAATGACGTATTCGTTATCTTTCATTTTTCGTTCTCCATTCTGTGTGTTTTTTGAAATGAAGAACAAGCCGGTGGGGACCGGCATTTGATTTTATTATGACCAAACACTTTACAAGGCTCCTGCTATTGTCAGAAACCTTTAAAGCCGTATCTGGTAACAACCTAAAGCTGCAAGTATCCGGATTCTGAAATGATTACCTAAAAACAAAAAATCTTTCTGACACTCTAAAACAGAGCTTGGAAAGATGGATGGTTTCAGGCACACAAATATACCCGTCAAAGCACTGTTTTTTTCTTTGACGGGAACTTCTTTGAAATATTTCCGTGTCTATTTTTATATTCAGTTTTTTCATGGGTTTATAGACGAACTATCTATGAGTGATTTATACATCATTTAGAATTTTCGAAAATAAACTTATTCCATATTTTTACTGCTTTATTTTCAAGGTTATATTTCAACGAAAATGACTTAACACATACTCGTTTAACCAATTTACATCCATATGAATATATTGTATTGTTATTGCCTCTTTTAATATCCAAAAAATATCCTACATCTAAATTCTTATCCATTAAGATTGGAATAATAGTATTCTTTACATTCCAAGTTTTCTCTTTAGTTATACTTCCTTTCGAATATTCTTTTACGGTTTCTCTGTTCACCCCATCAATTTGTTCCATATAAATAAATAAAAGAAAACAAACATTTGTCTCATTCTTTTTTCCTGAATTAAAACGGTTAGATTCACGTTGTATTGCATTTTCTATATCAAAATCATCTATCATTCGCACATAATAACAAATATGACTTTTGAAAAAGGAAAAAGAAGATTGCTTTTTTTTATAGTACCCTTCTTTTGTATATTTGAATCCGAGTTTTTGGAGTCTCTTTTCCAACGTATCTTTATTCGTCATAAACAATTTTGTCAATTCACATTCGTCATAAATTCTATCGGTTTTTCTAGCTTGTAACGCTATAAGATATGGATGAGCCAAAACTGCAAAAATTAAACATAATAAATCACATACTAAAAAACCACCAATAGCTATAACTGTTAAGATTCCACTAATTAGAAAACCCTTTTCTTGCAAAATCGCCATGAAAATTATTACAGAAAATCCCAAAACAAGAAAGAATATTGACCATGCTGCTAATATTTTACCCTTTCTTGTTTTTGCATTTCTTGTTATCTTTTCAACATAATTTACCATTATATATCCTTTCAATTAGTATTTAGTCTTTCAAATAAAACTTCTTTTTAGTATAATGCCCTTTTCTTTTTTGTTTCCAAACTATAAAAATAAAAATTAATGGCCACCATACCAATGCCAAAGGTACTAATATTGCCGACAGCCACTTAATCTTTGAAAGAAATTTTTTCTCCTGTTGTTTTTGATATATATAATCTTCATATTTTAAAAAATAAGTATCTCCACTAGAAATCTCAGCAACTTCAATTCTTTCCCTTCCTTCATATCCTTTATTTTCGTCTACTAATAAAGTAACAAAACTCCCCATTCCCAAAGCTTCAAATTTTTCTTGTTCAAAAGCCTTTATTCCATATGAATAAATCTTATATATCTTTCCATTATCCAGACCAATCGAAAAATATTCTTCGCTTTTTCGATGCTTTCCTCCTGTCCGATATACATACTTCCAACTAGTAACAAAGCCCTCCTCTATGATTAATTCTTCTTTTGGTGTAATTCTACCTTTAATAATCTGTTCAGTGTTAACTAGATCAAATATTCCAACATAAATCCCAATCAAAATATCTACCACTATAAAACCCCATAATATTATTTTTTTTCTTCTCATCCTCTTTTTTTCTAAGCGAGAAGCATATACACCTAAATAGGAATACTTTCTCCATTTCATTTTTTCTCCTTATGGGATATTCTCAAAGTTTAAAAACTTTGAGAATATCCCAATATACTTTAATTGCCAAGCACTCCTGCTATTAGCCTATTATTAGTTTGAGAACTATCTGAACCAGAAAATCTATCAAATATACCGTATATACCATTTGCAATAAGTGTATCTACAGTAGCTCTACCAGTTCGTGTTGCCAATTGCTCTATTACTTCTGATATATATATATCCCACTCAAAAGAACCAAATCCTCCTATTCTAATACTAGTAAGAGCTTCGGCCAAAGCTTCATTTTTTGTAGGACGCATTAAACTTGTAGATGTCATATATCGTGTAGGGAACCATTTTCCTGCAACCTTTGCAAGTCCAAAGTCCAATCCCCCTGCTAACAAAGTAGCTACAAAACTAGTTTTAGCCACTGTTTCTAATTTAGATACATCAGTATCCTCTTTACGTACTTTCATTACCAAATACTCTGCTGCTGTATCTATAAATGAAATACCTCCCGCCAGTGGTATTATCGGAATACCCGTCATTGATAAAGCACCAGTAGCCGCACCCGAAACAGTTTTAATTCCCAGTTCTCCCCAGGAAAAATCTTTTCCATCACCACTCTGCTCTATCAAATTTCCCACTAAACCTATTGTACCTCCTATAGCTGCACCAACTAAAATAATAGAAACAACAATTTGCCCATCTGCATCCATATATATAATTGGATTACTATAGCAGTACTGATACCAATTCAATCCATCCTTAACCGGATCCATCGCAAGCCAACTGCGGTTGTTAGCATCGTAGAACCTTGCTTCCGCAAAGTAGATGTCAAGGGTT
>NZ_JAYMNS010000055.1:0-10406 GCF_036941035.1 Candidatus Merdisoma sp. JLR.KK006
TATATAAAAAAACGGTATGGAAAATCGAAACAAATGCGCTGGATTGGAGATACACCAGTAGTACCTCTGGCATATGTGCAGTTTAAAATACCAATGCGCAAGAGCAGGAAAATCAACCTATATACTCTAGACGGAAGAATGGAAATCCACAGCAATCTGAAACTGAATGTTGAAGATATGCTCTGGCTCATGCGCCACCCGGTAACAGGAGAAACGGTACAGTTCAATGATAACCGAATCTCTCTCTATGCCGGGCAGGAAGGTAAATGTGCAATCACTGGAGAACAACTGGAAGTGATTCACTGTATTTGTTACAGGAAATCAAATGAGTGTAAAAATGGCAGAGACAGTTACCGTAATCTGTTGCTTTTATCGCCTGCCGGATATGAATTTATCTCAACAACAGACAGTATAAAGTTCGCTACACTGACAAAGAAGTATGAATTGAATAAGGCACAAATTACTAAGGTAAACAAACTGCGTGTTACCGCAGGGTTGGCAGAAATGTCAATGTAAATCGTAACAAACTGATTTAGCTAATGTGAAAAAGTGAGTGTGTATCACTGCTGAAACTATGCTTGATGGGGCGCCGGATGCGGTGAAAGTCGCATGTCCGGTGCTAGCCGGGGGAAAAGCTGGAGATAACATCAAAGGCTTACCTATCGGAACCTCTCGTTTATATCCGGAGCGAGAAGGACATTTTGAAACTCGTAAACACAATCATCTTAAACACCAAAGGGGAGGGGCAGCAATCCGGCGAGGATTTTTGGGTGAAAGCCGAGAAGCTCTATTACACTGCACTGATCGGGTACATCTGGTATGAGTGCGTGGAGGAAGAACAGAATTTCACTACTTTGCTTGACATGATAAATGCCAGTGAAGCAAGGGAGGACGATGAGGAATTTAAAAATCCCGTTGATTTGATGTTCGATGAGCTGGAGGAAAGAGAGCCGGAGCATTTTGCGGTAAAGCAGTATAAAAAATATAAACTGGCGGCGGGCAAGACAGCCAAAAGCATTTTAATTAGCTGTGGCGCACGTTTAGCCCCCTTTGACATCAAGGAGCTGCGTGACCTGACAAGCTATGACGAGTTGGGGCTTGATATGATCGGGGATGAAAAGACAGCGTTGTTTGTCATTATCTCCGATACTGACGACACATTTAATTTTATCGTGTCTATCATGTATACGCAGCTTTTTAACCTGCTCTGTGACAGGGCGGACGATGTGTATCATGGGAGATTGCCCGTCCATGTGCGCTGCTTACTCGATGAGTTTGCAAACATCGGGCAGATACCAAAGTTTGAGAAGCTGATTGCCACCATAAGGAGCCGGGAAATATCGGCTTCCATTATCTTGCAGTCAAAGTCACAGCTTAAAGCGATTTACAAGGACAACGCTGACACCATTGAAGGGAATTGTGATACCACCTTATTCCTCGGAGGGAAGGAAAAGACCACTTTAAAAGAGATGGCGGAAATTTTGGGTAAGGAAACGATAGACCTTTACAATACCTCTGACACAAGGGGTACGTCGCAGTCCTACGGTTTAAATTATCAAAAGACCGGAAAAGAATTGATGAGCCAAGATGAGATTGCGGTCATGGACGGAGGGAAGTGCATCATGCAGCTTAGAGGGGTTAGACCATTTTTCTCCAATAAGTTTGACATCACCAAGCACAAGCAGTACCGGCTTTTGTCCGATTTTGACGACAAGAACGCCTTAGACATCGAAAAATATGTAAAGAACCTGTGTAAAGCAAGAGTCAGGGACAATGACACCGTTGATGAGGTGGAGGATGCAGGCGTGATTGAAGCATGACAACTGAATATGGAAAAAACTGAATAGGGAACTCGTAAACCAGCCACAGGACTTCTGGACAAAAAGTCCAGAAGTGGAACAGAGTTTTGAATGTACTTGGGAAAGGACAAAACAAAGCGCCCGGCATAGCCAATCGCCAAACTGAATATGCCGGATGCCCGCAGGGTTCTTCCTAAAGGATTGCCCTGTCTTTATCTTACCATAAGGCAGGGCATTTTAACATGAAAAACTCTTTCGGAAACCAGACAAAAAATTATTTTTGAGAAAGAAAGAGGTAGAAACATGGCATTTTTTACAACAGCAGTAACAGGATTAAAGACAGTCGTAACAGCAATCGGCGCAGGCGTGGGCGTGTGGGGCGTCATCAACCTGCTCGAAGGATACGGAAATGATAATCCGGGTGCGAATGCTCATGTACGGTAAAGAAGCAAGTAACCGAAAACAAGAGATAGACAGCCAGCACCACACTATTCCGAACCAAAGAAACCAAAGACCAAAAGATAAGCACCGTGGAAATGTGTATAACTTGCTATTCCGTCATGGAAAAGTCCGTTCACAGAACATGGAAAAGCTAAAGTGCAGCTTTCCCACATTCTGCAAACAGACTTTCCCACAACTCCATAAGACAGCAAGTTATGCACATTCCCACAGTGCCTACGTCGGCGAAATCCTACGCATTACTTATAACATGTATAATCTTAATTTTTTTCAGATATACCATTGACATTAGATATACTGTGTGGTACGATATATAGCAAGGAGGTACAGTATATGAATATTGATGATTGGAAATCCCAAATCAAACGTGGGACACTTGATTTTTGTATTCTGTTAATGATAAGGCAGCGACCATCTTATGGATATGAAATTATCAGCACATTAGAAAAATATCCTATTTTAGCTGCAAAAGAGAATACAATTTATCCGCTACTCAGACGGCTAATGAAAGAAGAATATGTTTCGTCCTCATGGCAGGAAAGTGCCGAGGGTTTGCCGCCGAGAAAATATTATTCCATTACAGACAAAGGGCTTGAATATATTTCTGCTATGTCTCAAGAATGGAATAACTTGTTAAATGCAATCAATGAAATTAAAGGAGAATAAGACTATGGAAAAAATTTTAAATGACTATCTTGAAAAAATTGAAAAGTATCTGAAACCTTTGCCAATATCCGAACGTGTTGATATTGTGAAAGAAATCAAAAGTGAAATCCTTGAATTGCAAGGCGATGGAAAAACCGCAGAACAAATTACTGAACGGCTGGGCAATCCCAAAGAGTTGGCAAAAGCGTATCTGGGGGATTTGATTGCAAAAAGCAATTCTTTTAGTTGGAATAGAGTCCTTGCTATTTGCGCCTATTATAGTATTGCAAGTCTTTCCGGCTTGATTGTAATTCCAGTTCTTGCGATTTGCAGCCCTGTGTTCATCATTTGTGCAATAGCTACTCCTATTATGGGTTCTGTCAAATTGATTGATTCACTACTGAATTTAGGTATTCCCTATGCCAACTATATCGGTATTTCCGGGATTGAAAATCCGGTAGCTGTCTTTATCATCAGTATTGTCATGGGAGTAGTTCTGTATCTTATTGGGCGTGGGTGCTGGAAACTGTTAGTCTATTATATCAAAGGTGTCAGCAAAGCTAAACAGCATTTGGAAATCTAAGCAATATTGAATAGCAACTATAAACCATGCAACGCCCCATGTGGGAGAAAGGGGGAATTATTTATGCCTTGCACAGAAGCATATAGGGAACATATCATGTATACGTTCAACGGTTTTTGCAAGACCGTTATACGCTTTGCGGCACTCAACGCATGGCGTGACAGGAGCAGACGGCGGCAAAAAGAAATATCCCTTGAATACCTCACAGAAGAAAAATTTTACCCTTTAGGCACAACAGACAAATATTTTGAAGCACCTTATGAAGAATACCCCATAACGATATGCGGTCAGACAATTATCCTCACCAATGGGGAGCTTGCCGCCGCCCTGTTATCTCTGCCGGAGAGAAACCGGGAAATCATATTCTTTTACTTTTTCGGAGATTACACACAACAGGAAATCGGGGAAATGTACGGACGCTGCCGGAGTACGACCGGGTATCAAATCCGCAGGACGTTAAAACTCCTGCAAAGGAAAATGGAGGTGCTTTCACATGGGGAATCCGAACCTTTTGCCCTATGAAACGATTGTCCGGGCGACCAGCGGCGAGCCGGAAGCCGTGGACGAGGTTTTAAGGCATTACAGCAAGCGTATCCGAATCGCTGCCATTGAAAACGGGCATATCGACAGGGATACCGAGGACAACATAAAACAGCGGCTTGTCGCTGCCCTGTTCAAGTTCCGTTTTGATGAACAGACATACCGAAAAACTGAATAACCGCCGCTACATAAAACGGCACACCAAGACAGGAAATCAAAAAAGGTTTCCTGTTTTTTTGCGCCCATTTTTGGCATTTTCAGAAATCGCCAGTATTATGCCGTGCAAAGGGGGATAAAAAGAAATTTCTCAAAATTCCCGCCTATTCCGGCTTGTGCGGTTTTGTAAGGAATAGAGGAAAATTTCCGTAAATCTCCGTCATTTTTGCTTTACATGGTGTTGTAGGTAGTAGGGGGAGAAATATCGCCGCAGCTTTGGCGAAATTCCCGCTTGCGGCACTAAAGGTATTGACGGAAGCCCACACAGAGGAAGCCGCCACTTTTTAAGAGCAAGATTCTACCACAGTACCAAATTTCGCTAATCGCTCAATTTTGTCCTGCGGGAATCTTGTTGGGGTTGCCACCCCAAGCCCGCCTTTTTGCGGCTTGCGCCGCTTGAAAAAATCCACCCACGAAAGGAGGTTTACAGCCATGAAAAAATACAACACGCCCCACCGCCGCCGGGTAATCAAGACACGCTTGACCGAGGAAGAATACGCCGAGTTTTCCGAGCGTGTCACCCTCTGCAAAATGAGCCAAGCCGAGTTTATCCGGCAAGCCCTCATTAAGTCAAGCATACGCCCGGTTATCACCGTTTCCACGGTCAATGATGAATTGCTTTCTGCCGTTGGGAAGCTAACAGCCGAATACGGAAAAATCAGCGGCAACTTGAACCAGATAGCCCGCTGTCTAAACGAGTACGGCGCACCTTATAACGCCCTCTCCCAAGAAGTGCGAGCCGCCACAGCGGAACTTGCCGCCTTGAAGTTTGAAGTCTTGCAGAAAGTAGGTGAAGCCGTTGGCAACGTTCAAACATATCAGCTCTAAAAATGCCGACTATGGAGCTGCCGAGCAGTACCTAACTTTTGAGCATGACGAGTTTACCATGAAGCCTACACTGGACGAAAACGGGCGGCTTGTTCTCCGTGATGATTACCGCATTTCCTCTCTGAATTGCGGCGGGGAAGATTTCGCCATAGCGTGTATGCGCTCCAATCTGAAATACGGCAAGAACCAAAAGCGGGAGGACGTAAAGAGCCACCACTATATCATCAGCTTTGACCCCCGTGACGCTGCCGACAATGGGCTATCCGTAGACCGGGCGCAACAGTTGGGCGAGCAGTTCTGTAAAGAGCATTTCCCCGGACACCAAGCCCTTGTATGCACCCACCCGGACGGGCATAACCACAGCGGCAACATCCATGTGCATATCGTAATCAATTCTTTGCGGATTGCGGAAGTGCCGCTACTGCCCTACATGGAAAGACCAGCGGACACAAGGGAGGGCTGCAAGCACCGCTGTACGGACGCAGCTATGGAGTATTTCAAAGCGGAAGTCATGGAGATGTGCCACCGGGAAAACCTCTATCAGATTGATTTATTGCATGGGAGCAAGAACCGTGTCACCGAGCGTGAGTATTGGGCGAAACGGAAAGGACAAGCCGCACTGGATAAAGAGAACGCTTCCCTTGCCGCCACAGGAGAGCCGCCCAGACAGACCAAGTTTGAAACCGACAAGGAGAAGTTACGACAAACAATCCGCACCGCCCTGTCCTCTGCCGTTTCCTTTGAGGACTTTTCCGGGAAACTGTTACAGCAAGGCGTGACCGTCAAGGAAAGCCGGGGAAGATTGAGCTATCTCACCCCGGACAGGACAAAGCCAATCACCGCCCGGAAATTAGGTGATGATTTTGACCGTGCCGCCATACTGGAAGCACTCACCATAAACACGCAGAACGCCGCCAGAGCCGCCGAAACACCCGCACCCAAAGAGGAATACCCCCGCAGCATAAAAGACCGCTTACAGCGCAATAAAGCCGCTATAAATGCCCCGAAGAATGACGGAGTACAGCGCATGGTAGACATAGCCGCCAAGAGAGCCGAGGGCAAGGGGAAAGGCTACGAGAAGTGGGCGACTTTGCACAATCTGAAGCAAATGGCGGCGACCATGAGCGTATACGAGGAATCCGGCTTTTCTTCCCCGGAAGAACTGGAAGCCGCCCTTACCGCCGCCAGTGCGGGACTGAACAGCGTCCACGCCGAACTGAAAACCGTGGAAAGCACTTTACGGGAGAAAAAAGACTTGCAGAAACAGCTATTAGCGTACATCAAGACCAAGCCAGCCCGTGACGGACTTAAAGCGCAGAAAACGGAGAAAGCCCGGAGAGCCTACCGTGAGCAGCATGAAAGCGAGTTTATCATTTCTGAATCTGCCGCCCGGTATTTCAAGGCACAGGGAATCTCCAAGCTGCCAGCGTCCAAGACATTACAAGCGGAGATTGAGCAGCTTACACGGGAGAAGAACACGCTTTACAACGAGTACCGGGAGAAGCGGGAAAAAACAAAGGAATTACAGACAATCAAGGGAAATATCGAGCAGATTTTGAGGGGCGCACCGAGCCAGCAGAAAAAGCATGAACAGGAGCGATAATAAAACAGCCACAGGAGGTAGCACAATGAGATTTACGAACAGCGAGCTTGAAATGATTTACCAGTACGCCGCACCCACCAAAGCGGAAACCATAGGCGGCATGAAAGAAACCGTACCCGTGATTAAAGACCTTTTGACAAGGGTAATCATGGAGAACGCAATAGAAAAGCTGCAAAAGATACCAGAGCCGGAGTGCAGCCAGTTCATAGCCGACAACAAAGCCCGTTTCCTTGCGGGGCATGAAAACTCTATCCGGCGGCGGCTTGCGGAAGCAAAGGCACAGACGAAACAGCCGATAATGCAGGGGCATGACTTGACGGGCATGGAGCGTTTTCTCCCCGAAACCCGCCACATGATTGTCCTTGACGTAAAGACCAGCGACAGCCCCGTGGGATTTCCGGGGGAACGCCACCGCTATTTCCTCTCTGATGAGGGCTATAAGAACGCAAGAGCCAGCGAGGGGCGGGGAGAAATCAAGATAAAGAGCCATGCCGCCGTAGCCGCCGGGAGGCTGTACCCGGACAGGAAGCCGGAAAGGGAGCGTTAAAGGCATGGGCGCAAAAACACCATACATGGACTACCGCCAGTACCGGGCGGCGTGTCGGCTTGTGCATGAGTGCTGCAACTACGATAACGGCAACTGTATCTTGCTGGATAACGGCGAGCCTTGCGTATGTGTACAGAGTATCAGCTATTCCCTCTTGTGCCGCTGGTTCATTGCCGCCGTGCTGCCGCTGGACGGGAAACTGGAAGCCGCCCTGCTCCACCGGGCAGACAGGAAACGCTGTACCGAGTGCGGCGGGTATTTTCTCCCTAAGTCCAACCGGGGGAAATACTGCCCGGATTGCGCCGGACGCATGAAAAGAATCAGAGCCACACAGCGCAAGCGGAAACAGAGGGATAAATGTCACGCTTTAGGATATTCCAAACCCCCGTAAATCAAGGCTTTTTTGACCGCCCTCAACGGGTAGGCGGTACATTTATCCTTTACCCCCACAAAAGCCGCTTTAATTGCGTAACAGAAGCCACAGAACAGACCAAAGGAGGAACGAATGGCAGACAACCGCAAATATTATTACCTAAAGCTGAAAGAGAGCTATTTTGACGAGGACGCTATCGTGCTGCTGGAAAGTATGCAGGACGGTATGCTCTACTCAAACATTCTCTTGAAGCTGTACCTAAAATCACTGAAAAACGGGGGAAAGCTCCAGCTTGCCGAAAATATCCCCTACACCGCACAGATGATAGCCACAATCACCCGCCAGCAAGTCGGCACAGTGGAGAGGGCTTTGCAGATTTTTATGAAACTGGGGCTTGTAGAACCGTTGCAGAACGGGGCTTTATACATGAGCAACATTGAGCTTTTAATCGGTCAGTCCTCTACCGAGGGGGAGCGCAAACGCCGGGCAAGGCGGGCTTTGCAGGAACAGAAAGCCTTGCCGGAAGCCGTGGCGGACAAACGTCCACCATATGTGGCGGACATTTGTCCACCAGAGATAGAGATAGAGAAAGAGATAGATATAGAGTTAGAGATAAAGAGAGAGGGAGAGATAAAAACAGGACAGACAGCCCCCGCCCCTTTTGGCAGATATGAAAATGTATTCCTGTCAGAAAAAGAGCTTGCGGAGCTGCAAGAGGAACTTCCCGGCAAATGGGAGTATTACATAGACCGCCTATCCGGCTAT
Organism: Candidatus Merdisoma sp. JLR.KK006; assembly: GCF_036941035.1. Taxonomy (NCBI): domain Bacteria; kingdom Bacillati; phylum Bacillota; class Clostridia; order Lachnospirales; family Lachnospiraceae; genus Candidatus Merdisoma; species Candidatus Merdisoma sp. JLR.KK006. The sequence goes on from NZ_JAYMNS010000055.1 coordinate 8,359, forward strand.
ATCGCTTCCAGCGGGAAGAAATACAAGAACCATGCCGCCACTATCCGGCGTTGGGCGGCTGATGACAGGGCAAAGGGGAAGCCGAAAAAGGGAATCCCCGATTATTCCTACAAAGAGGGCGAGAGCCTTTGACCGCATAGACACAACGCCCCGTAAACAGGGCGTAAAAGACCATGAACAAGGAGGAACGATTTTATGTGTGATTATGATAACGCTATTTTCCGGCTTGCCACGGCACAGGAAACAGAGCCGGAGGACTACATAGGCGAGGACGGGCTTTTATACTGCGGGAAATGCCGCCAGCCCAAAGAAGCCTACTTTCCGGAGGGCAAGACCCTTTTCGGACGTGACCGACACCCACGGGCGTGTGACTGCAAGCGGAAAATCCTTGACGAACAGCAAGCCGCCGAGGATATACGCAGACATTTTGACACGGTTGAACGGCTGAAACGGAAAGGCTTCACCGACCCGGCTATGCGGGAATGGAATTTTGACAATGACAACGGGAAATGCCCGCAAATGGAATTTGCCCGTGAATATGTGGAGCAATGGGGGCATATGAAAGCGGAGAACCACGGGCTGCTGTTATGGGGGAATGTCGGCACGGGCAAGAGCTTTTTTGCCGGGTGTATCGCCAATGCCCTTATGAAACTGGAAGTGCCTGTCTGCATGACAAATTTTGCCCTTATCCTCAATGACCTTGCCGCCAGCTACAAGGACAGGAACGAATATATCTCCCGCCTTTGCAGCTTCCACCTGCTTATCCTTGACGATTTCGGCATGGAGCGTGGCACGGAATACGGTTTAGAGCAAGTCTATAACGTGATTGACAGCCGATACCGCAGCCAAAAGCCGCTGATTGTCACAACGAATTTGACGCTGGAAGAATTGCAGAACCCGGAGGACACCGCCCACGCCCGGATATATGACCGCCTTACGGAAATGTGTACCCCCGTCCGCATTACCGGGGAGAATTTCAGAAAAGCCAAAGCACAGGCGAAAATGGAACGCCTTAAAATGCTGCTGAACAGAAAGGAGAGCCTATGACCGACACCCCCAACAGAAACGCCGCCACTACCGCCCGCCGCCCGGATTGCGTGACCGAGGTACGCCGGGGGAATACCGTCCTTGTGGTTTCCGGCTATTTCAAACAGGACACCACCGCCACCGCCGCCGACAAGATGATGAAAGTGCTGGAAGCGGAAAGCGCAGCCGGGGGAACTGCCGCCCATGCCATGTGAAGTGACATTCCTTGCTGAAATTTATCCGACATTATGTGCCATAAAGTAACAAAAAGGACTGTACAGCCAGCCCCGCCCTATGGTATAATAGACATACGGAATAGTGGGCTGGCTGTCGGAAACGGAGGAAACCATGTTAAGACAGACCACCCAAAAAATCACCGCCCTTTATCCGAGGTTATCCCATGAGGACGAGCTGCAAGGCGAGAGCAATTCCATTAGCAACCAGAAGCGAATCCTTGAAAACTACGCAAAACAGAACGGCTTCGGCAATCTGAAATGGTACACGGACGACGGATTCTCCGGGGCAAATTTCCAAAGACCCGGCTTCCAGTCCATGCTTGCCGACATTGAAGCGGGGCTTGTGGGAACGGTTATCGTAAAGGATATGTCAAGGTTAGGGCGAAACTACTTACAAGTGGGAATGTACACGGAAATGATTTTCCCACAGAAAAACGTCCGTTTCATTGCAATCAATGACGGCGTTGACAGCGCACAGGGCGAAAATGATTTTGCGCCTTTGCGAAATATTTTTAACGAATGGCTGGTGAGGGATACGAGCAAGAAAATCCGGGCGGTAAAACGCTCAAAAGGCATGAGTGGGAAGCCTGTCACAAGCAAGCCCGTGTATGGCTACCTCATGGACGAGGACGAAAATTTCATCATTGACGAAGAAGCCGCCCCCGTGGTGAAGCAGATTTACAGCCTTTGCCTTGCCGGGAACGGACCGACCAAGATAGCCCGTATGCTTACGGAACAGGAAATCCCCACGCCGGGAACGCTGGAATACCGCCGGACAGGGAGAAC
>NZ_JAYMNS010000056.1:0-9523 GCF_036941035.1 Candidatus Merdisoma sp. JLR.KK006
GTTTTTATTCTATTTTCGTGAGCATAGTCCTATTTATCTATACCACAAATTGGTAGTTAGTGCTCTAATTATTGTGTTTTGATAAATAAAATCCATGAATATCTATGGTCAGCTCAAAAATAATATTCTCTGCGCCAACGGGTATCGTGTAGTCCTCCACAGTATACTGCGTCAATTTTCCAACTTTCTTCTGAGTGTTTCATAATAAAACGATACTTTTGAAAATAGCTGTGAAAATAAGGTGGTTTGTCGATGAAACCCTCTGTCACATATCGAGTATCAGGGGCAGTCATATCGTAGGGAACAGCTCCCTCATCGGGCAACAGCTCGATAGTAGCTTTATTAGCACTTTTCATGGTAAATACAATGGTACAGCCAGTATGCAGACAGTTGAAAAAAGATGGATAATGCTCACCATGAAGACAGTCACGGCGTTGAGCCAGCATTTCTAATGTGCAGTGCGGGTCTATGAGTTGGCGATAGAGTTTTTTGAATTTTTCTTTTAACTCCTGATCGTCAGTGATTTCCTCCCGAATGCCGTCCTTGAAGCTAATGACCCGTCCTTTCTGATGAAGCCGTTCTTGCTGGACGAAATACTGATCTTCCAAACGGCCAAGCTCTTCCAAAAACTTCGTTAGCTGAGAAAGAATTTCGTCTACTGTTGGGCGAAATTTTTCAGGTGTATTAGCCAAATCAAGTTTACAAGCGTACAGTTCTCTAAATCATCGGTGTCATTTTCAGAAATGTATATCCGAACCGAAAGCGATAAATCATTTCCTATAAATTTTTCACTTCGAAACAGTTCACTCACAATATGCCAATTTTCGCTTGCATTTTCAGTTTCTAACCAAATACCCATTAACGGACCAGGTTCTCCATCCTCTGTATCTATAAAGTCATATCCGTTGCTTTGTATCAAAAAACCTGATGCTTCCTCTATTCGGTCTGATACAGAATATCTCAAATCCATATCAGCATTTTCAAGTTTTCCAGGATTAAATACTACAATGATTGTCTGCATATTTTCATCCTGCATATTCCAATTTATTGTTCTAAATATTATCATAAGCATCCAACTGATTCAATATGTCTTAATAAATTATCAGTGTTTTCTGAGCAAGGCTTTAGTCTAAAAAGAAACTTATTTTTCCATGAAAATAGAGGACACTTTCTATTTCTGAAAAATGCCCTCTTTAAGTAATTCCACTAACGCTTTTCGTGCATCCCATAGCTATGTTTTTGTTTCAGGATTCACAATTGTATGGTGTGTGGAACCCTTTCGTTTTATAGTTTTTATATGACTTGATTTGTAACAAAAAACCTTGCAAACGCCCATGTTTACAAGGTTTTTTAAACTCCCCGAGTTGGGCTCGAACCAACAACCCCGCGGTTAACAGCCGCATGCTCTACCTCCGTACATAATCTTGTACGGGATTGCGCTACAATTTCGATATTCGCTTTTCAATGTGCAGCCGGGGCAATACCTCTCCCGGTACTTCTATTATACCGTGAAATGCCCTTAACGGCAACGCATCTTTTCAGAAAAAGCACCGCAATCCTCCCATTTCATAGTGCCTGGCCGCATGGGATGAACTCTTTCTGGAAGCGTTCCTCATATGCCTCCGTAAGTATGTCCCTGACCTTATTTTTTATATCCGTGCCCTCGCTCCCACTGAACATGATCGTGACCGCCGAGCTGTTGATATGTAACCGCATGACAGGATTCCTGTCTGTCCTCATATTCTCCAAAGAAAAACCTCCTTCCATTCCCAATCTCTTTATCAAGGCCACATGAATAAGTCGGGCCTGCGCTCTTACAGTCACAAGCCCGGCCCATTGTATCTGATCTCGATTCTGTCTGCCGTATTTGCCACGCACCCTGGCAGATCCCATACACATTTATATAGGGAGGGATTGCTACAGGCTACGGATGGCTCCACCGCATCATAGCCCCGGTGCCTCACCCCGGCTTGTCCTGCCGGAAATGCCCTTCTTACTATTCCGTACATTTTCAGGGCAGATTCGTCGTCTGGATCAGAAAATTTCTTTTAAAATTTTTTCAAGATTCCCCAGGCCGTGCTCAATGGACTGCCTCACATTGCTCTCATTAACATGCTCTGCCCTGACAATGGCGCTCTTGCTCATGCCGAGAAAATAGTAGGCATAAATCCGGTTGCGCTGTTTCTCCGGCAGAGAGGCAAGTCCTTTATAAAGCTGTTCCCTGTCATAAAGCTGCTCCACAAGATCACATGGATTTTTCTGGTCTAAAGCTGCAATATCCCTTTCAATGCCTTCGGCATAATCCAGGGAATAAAAAGCCCTGTAACGGTATGTACGAATCCGGTATGCTGCTTCCAAAAGCTCATACTCCCGGAGCAGCAAAGCAATTTCCTCCGGCACCTCAGCGAATGTATCTTTTTTATAAAACGGGTAGTAATCCCGCAGATTGATTTCTTTCATGGATAATTCCTCCGATCTCGATTTTTGGTTGAATGGCAAAATCGAGGTCAGAGGCGGGGAACGGCAGGCTGGCTTTTCCCTGCCGCCAGAACATACCGGTACATCCGCCGAAAATAGAAAAATGCGAGCCTGGCTTTTTTCAGGTACGCATTTTTTGAAATACTTTGATGATGGCAGTAGGTAAATGGCTGAATCTGTCGAACCAAAAAACGCCGCAGCTTTCTGGGCTACGACGTTTAAATAGATTCTACTGTCATGTTGTCTTTCGGCGCTATATATTTTTCTGATATCCACCACTGCCCCTATCCGGGGGAGCCTAATGGGTTAAATTATACTGTAAATCCCCTCCTCCGTTCCGGCTCATTATAGCAGTCGGAATTCCTGGTTTAGTTTAAGGTTTCTATCAGTTTTTTCTCATTATAACGTAAATTTATCTTATTTCCTCTCATGGTTCAAACTTATATCTGACGCCGCGGATACTGACAATATATTCCTCTCCCCACACCTGGCAGGAGATAGTCTCAAAGGTCATGATGCGTTTTCTGTTAGTAATCAGCAGATGAAGTGCATCGAATTCTTTCGCCGTCAAATCTATCTCCTGTCCGCAAACAGTTACTTTTCTCTGCTCCGAACAGAAATATAGACCACCCTCATGAATTTCTGTAAAATGCATCCTGGTATTTGTTTCTTCGACAATGGCATCTTGTATCTGGCATGAAATTTCTGAAAAATTATTTTTTCTTTCTTTCCAAAACAAATGTAGCAAGATCCGTTTTCTGTTTCTCATCCAATAAAACGAAAAGCTTTTCCCCTATCTGTTTTCCAGATTCCGATATGTCGAGTACAACTAATTTCCCATGCAACCACCTCCCTGATAATGCAATAAGAATATCACCAGTAAAAACATTGGGGCAAATTATAGAATTCAAAAACTTCTTGCAAGTTCTGATTCCGAAGGCTTTTCCCAGCTAAAGGAACGGCTTTACTTTTCATGTTGATAGGCACCTATAAATTTGAATAACTAAAGTTAGCTGTTCACAATCGGAGAAATAACAGGTTTTCCATCTTTGTCCAACAGCAGCGTCAATCCTCCTGCATATGCAACTTTATGAAACACATAATTTACTCCAGTTTCTGTATCTACCAAAATTTGCGTTACATCAACAGTCCCTTGTGAATAAACTATCTTAAATCGTTCATTCTTAGCCATTTTATCTACCTTCTGATTCACTCAATCACCCGTTACTTTCTGCAGCATACCGTGATCCATCTCATATACTTCGTCACAGAGCAGCTCGATGTCATCTTTATTATGGCTGGCTAAAAGGATCAGTTTACCCATCCCTTTCTGCTCCAGAAAAAATTTTCTCATTTCCGCAACCCCATCCTTGTCAAGTCCATTCATCGGTTCATCTAAGATCAAAATCGCCTGGTTTTCCATTGTGGCCTGGGCGATTGCCAGCCGCTGGCGCATTCCCAGCGAATAATGGCACACCTTTTTCCTGGACTGCGGGTCAAGACCGACCTTCAGCATGATGGAATGAATGGCCGCCGGATCTTTTTTATGGGTGATACGGTATAAATATTCCAGATTGCGGTATCCTGACAGGCTGCGGATATAACCAGGTTCCTCAATGATGATCCCTGCATGTTCAAGCATATCTATCTCCTTTCCCATCTCTCTCCCATTCACTGATATTTCCCCTGAATCCACATGAAGAAAACCACAGATACATTTGAATAACACGGTTTTCCCGGAGCCGTTATATCCAACGATCCCATATATCTTTCCGCTTCTGCAGGTCATGTTTACGTCGTTCAGTACACAAATCCCCTTAAATGACTTGCTTACATTTTTCACCTCAATCAAAAACTGTTCCATCCAGACGCCTCCCTACTCTTCTTTGTACCATTGAAACTCCATTTTTCTTATTTTTATCAATATCAGGACAGCACATACTGCAATTCCAGCCGCCAACGCCATCAGCATATAAAAAACCGGCGGCTGGATAAAGCTGTCATGTAATTTCACGCCGATCTGTGTCACCCTCATCCAGTTTACAGGGACGAACATTGCCATCTTCTTCCTTAACAGAGGATGGATATTCTCAACCAGATAGATCAGAAGCACCATGACAAATGCCGCCGTGACCGCTGCGCTCCTGTTGATATAAATACTGACAGCGAACATAAAAAGACCCATAAAGCCGATTTCCAAAGTACCGATGACCACCGTCAGGGCAATCAGTTCAAACGGCGTAAACATCTGCATGGTTTCATAGGAAAAGGCAAACAGAAACCGGTATTCTTCCGGGCTGCCCGTCAATGCCAGCGTATGGTACAGTTTTCCCCAATCCAGGGTAAACTCACATGTCCCGCTTAATAAAACCATGCTGAAAAATACATTTACAGCCATGATCAAAAACGACTGTGCAAGGATCACACCGATCTGGCCTGCCGCCCATCTGCGCCTTCCTGTACGGATTACCTGATACATATTTTTATACTGCATAAATGGAACGTCTGAAAAACAGTAAATAATCCCAATCATAAATAACAATAAAAAGAAAATATTTGACAGGATAAACGGGTATGCCCACGGCGCTGCCGCATATCCCATATCTTTTGAAAACTCCACCACAGGCCTCGTATACAGATGCAGCATGACCCCCTGTAAAACTGCAACTACATAGGTCCTTGGACTGAATACCCTTTCTGTAAACATCTGCCGTAAAAGCCGGAAATATCCTGCCATGCTCATATCCTCCTTTTTGACTGCAGCACGCCTACAAAGCCAAGGAGCAGCCATGCCGCTGCCCCAAGCAAAAACGCCCATGCAAGCATTTTCAAATCACTGTCCCAGATATTATGCCTTGCGTCAAAAACCACACGCGGGTCAAATGCAGATATCTTCCGGAAGCTGTCCGCGCCAAATTCAATCAATATCTGGTAAAGCAAAACCGGTGCGGAAAATACCAGCAGCTTATTCGGCCAGAAAAGCGACAAAAACGCTGCCGCCATTGACAGGATTCCAGCAAAAATCCCCCACTGCATCCCATAGAGCAAAAACCACAGCAGATACTGCCCCTGCCCTAAAAAAGAACGGTATCCCCCATACATCAATATGTATTCCATCATCCCCTCATCTGCCCACGGCAGCCCCAGGGAACACAGCATGGAAAAACAGGTGATGCCGATTCCCATTGCCAGCATGGAAGAAAGGAAGATCACCAGCATTTTTGAAAAAACATATTTTCCATAGCTTCCGCGGATGACCAGGTACTTTGCGTAGTTATATTCCAGATCATCCGTAAACGATGCCGCATATGGCATTGCCGCCAGGGAAAAAGCCGCCAGAAATCCCGCATCATAGGAGGACAGCAGCACAGATGACAAAACGGAGCCGCCCATGTTTCCCATCCCGTCATTTGCCGATAAGAATAAAATCATGACGATTCCCATAACAGAAAAGTAAAACCCCTTATTATGGAACAGGCGGCTGATTTCTGTCCGAAAATATCCTTCCCGCTTTTTCACTAAAAAAGCACCTCCGTACCGTCTGCTGCATCGACGAACATGTACTGCGTATATTCATATTCTTTTCCGGTATCGCTGTCTGTCCCTGATTCCGTGACTTCAAACAGCCATGCAATCTTTACGTCATAGGTGCCGTCCGCCAGCTTTACCGGCATTTTGTACAGCTTGGCCCGTTTCACCGTATAGGAAGCCCCTATGACATCCCCATACTTTTTCGATACGGTTTCAGCGACTGTGCCAAAATCCAATAAGCTTACGGCATCTCCCGGTTCGGAAAAGGAATACAGCCGTGAAACTTCCAGCCTTTCTATCCCGCCTGCAGAATACAGCACCTGAACCGGCCGGTTGCTTTCGCTGTCTTCCGGAAAATCCTGGCTCCCAAAATAGACAGGGAGTCCTTCATGCTGCTGGACTGCCGCAAAGAAATAACAGTCATTTTCCGCTCCCCAGGAAAGGCCATCTGCGCTAATCTCGTTGCCTGACTTATCAAGCGCTCTGTATTCCTTTGCCATGGTCTCATGATCCAATGCATAATAATCATAAGCGGCCTCCTCCAGCTGGTATCCCGCCCCATTGATGTCTTTGAGGGCAGCGTCAAATATCGTCCGGGGATCGCCTATTTCCATGACGGCATCTTTGGAATACTTGTCCGCATTGTAATCATGATCCAGACGGAAAGCCCCGTAGATTTTCTCAAATACGGGGGTGCTGTAAACCAAGACCGTACTCGCACTCAGAAAAGCTCCATCCTCATAATGGCCGGTATAGCTGGGGTATTCCCTCCCATCCTCACCTGATCCGGTTTCGTTCCGCTCCTCCGTGGCAGTCCTCCCTTCACTGAACACTGCTTTTGCTTTCTCCATATCCGGCTTTTGGAGCGTTGCCGTAGCATGATGGAGATTTCCAAGTTCTTCCTCTTCCGATACCTGAATCATCGTATCAAAAACAACTCCATTTATGGTCTCCTGAAATGTTTCCGGAAAATCCTGTCTGCCGGCAGTGCTTCCCGTATCCCCTGATTCCGTTTCATTTCCGGCATTCCTGACATCCTCCGATCTGATTTCATTCCCGGCATCAGCCTTCGGCTGCTCCTTTGCACATCCGCTGCACCCTATACACACCAGGAGCATAACAGCAATCATGTTTTTCTTTACTTTCATAATACTTAAATCTCCTTTTCTATTTTATTTTGCAAGAAGATTATATAATAATGCGGCGCAGATTTGCCTGTTTTGTCCGTGAACCTTTCATTTTATGTCCGCGAACAAAAAAGCCGCCCACCGGGGCGACTCCTTCCAATCCACATATTACATCAGAAGAACAGTATGATTGTTATACTTAATTCTGTTCCGCTGAATTTATATTGCATCGTTCCATTATACTTTTCGACGATATTTTTTACGCTCTGCATCCCCCATCCATGCCTCGTCCGGTCATCCTTATCTGTCATCCATCTGTCGGTTTTGGGGTCAATTTGGGGCTCCTTAGATGCCGTATTGGAAACCTGGATCAAAATAAACTGATGCACACACTGTATCTTCAGACTGATTCTGGCATTGTCCGTATCCCTGCTGCCCTCTATCGCATTGTCCAGCAGATTCCCTAAAGCCGTGCATATGTCACTGGGCTGTATGCCTGTATTTACCGGTAACCTTGTATCAATATCCGTTTTAATTCCGAGCATCTCCGCTTTTTGCTTTTTGCAGCTGATGATGACATCGATAATATCATTTCCCGTAAATCTTTTTTTCACCATTTCTTTCATGGGCTCGCCGATCCGGCTGATATACTCTTTTGCCTCGTCCAAACGTTCACAGACAAGCAGCTGGTACAGGATATCTAAATGGTTGTTCAGGTCATGATACAGCCTTGCATTGCTCTCATACAGATTACTTACCGCCTGATAGTTTTCCTGCAATAATTCGTTCTGTATCTTCGCTATCCTGCCCTGATTTTTTTCGTTCTGGCTTTCCAGGCACTTGCAGCCCACATATACTCCCAGTGCGCACAGGAGCACCAGCAGCCCGAATATGCTGGATATCTCCACAGAAAAGCTGCTCTGTGCCGGTTCCCTGAAATATAAAAAGAGCAAAAACGCAATCAGCGACAGCAGCAATACCCTTTTTTCATACACACTCCGGACAAGGGGAATGATCAGTTTCCTCAGAGAAAGCACAAAAACAATCATGACAGACTTTGCAAAGACCAACAGTCCTATTCTCTGTAAGGAGAACGTCATAATCATATCGCCGTTTATATGGAACTGGTTTCCCATGGACAGGTACAGATTCGACGCCAGCATATCCGTGAAGCAAAAACACACGGTATAAAGCAGGGTAAGGGACAAAATCTTTCTGTAACTGACACGGTAAAGCGCCATTGCCGACACACTGCCCAAAAGCATCCATAACAAGAGCGTAAATGCGGAATAAAGGACGATATTGTTCACCCCCAGTATCACGGCAGCAAGGACGGCTGTTAAGATGCAGTCCCAGTATGTCCTTACATCCTTACGTTCTTCCCTGAAAGTTTTTCCTGCCAGCCAGTAAAAAAGCCCGCCTTCCGTCAGACAGGCGATCCATTCAACGAACTCAGCTAAAAATCTCATATGCGCTCACTCCAATAGGCCGCCATCCGTTCTTTCATCTCTTCCAGCCTTGGGCGGCTGGCATGGATGCGCACTCCGTTGCTCAGCAGAACCTCTTCTTTCTGAATGCTTTTAATCTGCGCAATATTCACGATGCTGCCCCGTTCCACGAAAACAAAATCCTCTGAATGAAGCTCCTTATACACATCAGCAAGGCTCTTCCTCACGCTTTTTACGCTGCCGTCCGTACAGATAATCATAGCGTTTTTGCCGTCCTTCTGAATATACACAATCTGCTTTAACGGAATCTTCTCAATCCTTGCCGCAGTCTGTATCAGATAACTCTGGTCTGACTGGGACCGTATCCTTTTTATGGCAATCCCCAAAGCTTCCGGCAGCTTTTCATCCAGGCAGCTTTTGGGAATGTACCGGAACACTTCCAGTTCATAGGCATCGACTGCATATTTCAAGTACGCAGTCACAAAAATCAGAATGGCTTCCGGCAGACAGCCCCTTATTTCTTTTGCCAGCCTCATTCCGTCTGTGCCGGGCATCTCAATATCACTCAATATGATGTCAAAATACTTCCCCTCCTGAAGATCATATTTCAACAGGTCACTGCGTCCATATGCTTTAAGCTCCGCTAAAATATGATTATTCTTCAAATACATCCGCACCTTATCCTCTATGGCTGCAAGCTGGGAAGTTTCATCTTCGCATATCGCAATATAAAGCATTCTTATCCATCTCCAACCAATTTTTTATTACTTAACTATCAGGCAATTACAGCCGGAATACGAAATGCAGCGCAATCCCGGTTCATTTTTCGGTTAACACTCACATGCCTGTTTTTGCAGCCATGCGATCTATTGTGCCTCTTTCAAGGCTTGACATTTAAACAAAGAAAACCCGCAAACGCTGATGTTTACGGGCTTTTTC
>NZ_JAYMNS010000057.1:0-8862 GCF_036941035.1 Candidatus Merdisoma sp. JLR.KK006
TTTTAGCCGAATGATTACAACCATTATGTGTATTTCATTTACACATATAATAGAAATATGTACTTAATAAAAGGAATAAATGATTGGATAGTCGTAATAAAAAGAAGCAACGCTATATAAATTGACCTCTGTTTCTTGATGTCATTGACATATATTATCTTGGAAATTATATAATATGCACTCAAAATAATCACTTTTATGCTTGAAATCTGGTATTTACGGGGGATAAGTTTTGAGAATATATTATAGTATATACTTAAACAATTTCCTTATAAATGCAAGCTTTGAAATCGTTTTTACTTATTTGAGTTTATATTGTATGACTTTAGGGGTGTTACGAAAAAGCGTTAATTCGATTACATTGGCCAAATCCGATATCAAGCAGAGTGGATCCGGAATAGACAGGCATATGGACGACTTCTATATTATATCCAGTACTTGTCCGTTTGACGCATATACCCGCGATATCACTGTTCTGCACATGCACGACTTTGAAAAGATATACAAATATGACAGTCACAAGAACAATGTTATAAAATTGGTCTATAAAAAATTCTGTCGATATATATTTGCACATATATATCAGCGCGACACGCCAGACAGAGGACCGAACTGCATTTGAAACAAATCTGATGGAATTGAAGTTTTTTGAGGATGGCATAGATGTTGAAGGGGTTCCAGAACTATCGCAAGGAAAATTCATGAGGTGTATATCTATTCATATCCGGAGAAATAAAACATTAGTCTTGTTTAATGATGGGTCTGCCTGCAAACCCATAAGTATCATGGATATTCCGTGCTTGATTTAAACAGAGAGAAAGATTGTTTCGAGGGTCATAGAAAATATCCCCGACACGAAACAATAAAGTCGTTCTTTGAAACAGGAAAACAACATGCAAATGATGAATGGACATGCTGCGAGACAGAATATTCATCCAGTTTGTATCCCTCTCTGTTACTATGAATATCTTAACAAACAGATTCGCTAAATCGAATCCTCTCTTGAAAAGATTGTTGATAGAAGAAAGAGAGTTCGGAAACTGAACGTCAAAAATATCTTTGTATCTCTAGCGACAACGGTTTGACGTTACAGAAGCGGAAAAGCATTTTCCGAACTGTATGCCGAACGGTTGTATATCGCAATTACATCAAGTTATTAACTTTATTTCAATAACTAGCTATTATTCTTAATTAAGGTTTTTAGTATATATTAGATGGCTTTTCGATTCATAATGAATCAATACTCGGCTGTAATACAATTTAATATTTGCAGTATTGAAAGCTGCTAATATAGATATTTGAACTTTCACGCAGTATCTTTCCAATATCATCTTTCATCAAGTTACTATTTTCCCTTGTATATTCCTATATTTAAAAGAAATAGCAAAAATGAAAAGTGAAAACATAATGCATTGCTCCATCTTAAATACTACTTCTTTAATTCTGAAAAATGCTATTAAAAGCTAATTATATGTATAAATCAATGCTCTTTTACGTCTTGTCTGATAGCGGATAAATATATATTTTTTTAAACCACCAAAGAAATTTTTATTCACTTTGATTTTTTTATTTTTTCGCCCAAAATCCTGCTTGCATATAAGTAACCCAAAAAATTTCAACATTTCTAAATCCTATATGTTTTAAAAGAGTTAATTGCTTTTCTATGTTTATTGGGTAAAATGCTTCTCCAAATCTACTCAAGTGCCTTTCCACTTCGCTAAGTGTTCTACCCTGATTTAATTGATATCTTTCCCAACGCTCTAACGCATTTTTTATGCCCTCATTACTAAATGGACTGTAATTTTCAAAGGTAATATAGATTCCATTTTTTCTAAGAGCATTATAACAATTAGTTATCGCCTTTTCTCGCTCTTCCTCGTGCAAATAATGATGAACTTGAATAGAGGTGACAACATCAAATTCGTCTATGTAGCAAATCTCTTGAGATGCAATATTTATGAAATCAATATAAGTTTTAAACCTCATTAATCGCTTTCGAGACAATTCTAACATCTCACTACTAATATCGCTCATAACAATTTTCTTTATCGGCAACTGATCCAAAGCCATTTCTATTAAAGACCCTGTTCCGCAACCAATATCTAACCAGCTGAGCTCCCTTTCGTCCATTCCAAATTTAACAACTTCTATTGTTTGCTGAATCATATCTTTGTAATAGGGTAATGTTTTTAATATTTTTTCATCATATTCTTTTGGATTGAATGCCAATGCTTGTTGTTCCATATCATATCCTCCATAATTATAAAAGAGTATAGCAAATATATGGATATTTGTACAGCTATAGATAAGAATATATTAGGAAGATTTTATTTTCTACACTCTGTAAAACAAAACAGCGAATAGTATGAATATTTCACGCTTGGGGTTCCACCGGCACACTTTTGAGATCCACCAGTTCATGTAATAGATCCGCTAAAAGTTCAATTTACGCAATAGATCCACTTTTCTGTAAAATAAAAGGCTGAGGGTTGCCTCAAATTTTACAGAAGGGAGGCCAAATATATGGCCAGAAAAATCAATGTGAAGTTCATCCTTGAACTTCGGAAAGCCGGACTGTCGCGAAATATAATTGCAGCGACACGGCACATGTCCAAAAACTCTGTCGGTGATGTGATCCATATCTCCGACGAACGCGGCATCACTTATGATGATGTGATCAGCCTTGACGAGGATGCGGTTTATCGTATGTTTTTCCCTGATAAACATGCCACGGAAAACATATATCGCCAACCGGATTATGAATACGTCCACAAAAAATTAAAGCGTGTTGGCGTGACGTTGAAGCTCCTTTGGCAGGAGTATCAGGAAAAATGCAAAGCTGAAGGAAAACTCCCAATGGGATACACAAAGTTCTGTAATGGTTACAGCAGTTTTACCGTCGTAAACAAACTGACCAACCATCTGAAGCATAAGCCCGGCGCTGTTGCCGAAGTTGACTGGTCGGGTCCTGCGATGAACTATGTGGATACCTCTACTGGTGAAGTCAGAACCGTTTACCTGTTTGTGGGTACGCTTCCTTACAGCCAGTATTCCTATGTGGAGCCTTGCCTCGATATGAAGATGGATTCCTTTATACGCTGTCATGTCAGGATGTATGGGTACTTTGGGGGGTGTTACTACCCGGCTGGTCTGTGACAATCTCAAAACAGGGGTAGTTTCACATCCAAGGGAAGGGGAGATTGTCCTCACAACGGATTATGAAGCTCTTGGCGAGTACTACAAGACCGCAATCATGCCGGCGGGGATCCGCAAGCCGAAGCAGAAAGCATCTGTGGAAGGGACTGTCGGAAAGATCGCTACTGCGATTATTGCAAAGCTCCGTAACGAAGTATTTTACTCCTTTGAAGACCTGAAAAGCGCTGTTGTCCGGAAACTTTATGAATTCAACCACGAACGATTCCAGAAAAGGGATGGCACACGTTATGAGGCATATCTGGATGAAAAAGAAAGCCTCCATGCGCTCCGGCGTCCCCATATGAGATCGCCGCATGGGTGTACGGGCGAAAAGTAAACATTGATTACCACGTTGTTTTTGAGTACAACCGGTATTCCTGCCCTTATCAGTACGCTAGGAAAAGTGTAGACCTGAAGGTGACTGACAGTACCGTGGAGATTTACAGCGGCTCTGTCCGGCTGGCTGCCCATAACCGTTTCCCGGCTGGGAGAAAAAAACAGTATTCTACCCATGCAGAAGATATGCCGGATAAGTTCCGGTTCTCCCCATGGGATGATACCCGTATCAAAAACTGGGCAAGAACTATCGGCAGATACACTGGGGAAACTATTGACCGTATCTTTGAAAGCGTAAGCATAAAAGAACAGGGCTATAATCCTGCCCTAGCAGTGCTGCGGTTAAGCAACAAATATTCAGAAGCACGCCTGGAAGCTGCCTGTGAATTCGCCATAACGCAAGGGATTAAGAAGCCCCGTTACCATCATCTTAATTCGATCCTGTCATCTAATCAAGATGAAATCTATCTTGAACAGAAAAATACCTCTACAAAGAATGAAAGCCCTATGGGTTATTTACGTGGAAGTGGCTGCTATGGAGGTGAGGGTAGTGATTAAAGACTGCTTACAAAGTATGGGAACATTCCCCTGCTTATCATTGATGAATGGCTGGTAACAGATATATCAGAGAGCGAGCTGTACTTTCTTTTCGAACTTATGGAACGTCGCTCCGACACCACATCAACCATCTTTTGCACCCAGTACAGGAAGGAAGATTGGATCAAGCGTCTTGGCAATGGCGTACAGGCCGAAGCCATCGTTGACCGGTATGCCCACACCGCTTATTGGATCGAAACCGGCAGTATGAACATGCAGGAATACTGCGCGAGGTTAATAAGTAACACATAAGGGTGGACCCAAAAGCGAACCGATGGTTCGCAAAGAAAAACTAGTGGAGCGGAACGTGGTTCCGCTCCGGATCCCTTGGCGTGAAATAATCATAGTAAATTGATACTCTTCCATTCATAATAATACTTAGAAAATTTTAGTACATTACTCACTTAATATTTGCTAGATTATAATGCAAGCATTTTGCTTTACGAATATTCATGAAGGAATTATCTATACATATTAAAGAAGCTATAGGTACAGTCTATCCGGATGCCCAAATACAAAGGTGTATCATGTATACAACAAACATTTTGGAAAAATTGAACCGCCAATCCAAGAAAGTGACAAAGATTAAAATCGTATTCCTGCGTGACAGTTCACTGGAAAAGAGCCAGTGGAAATGTAATAAAAAATGGATACAGCGCAACTGGAACTGGGATCAGGCACTGACCAACTTACCGTCCTATATGGGGAGAAGTTCGCCACCCGTACCTGTAAAAGAATAAAGCTGAAACGTCATACTTTGAGACGTTCCAGCCGCGCCCTATTTCATCGGCATTAGCAGTATTGTCTTAAATTCCCAGCCTTATTCCAAAGGCTGGGTGTGGATAGGGATAACGGACAGTTTCTACTGCTGATGCTAGAACAGCATGTCAAAAATTAATAAATATGTATAAGACTTAAAGAATTGGCAATACTATTATCATAAAAGAGATTATTTTCCCATAGACATAGGATTTTTGTAGCATTGTCGGACTTCATGAGCAGGTGAAGCATCTTATAAGTAGCAAAAAAATGAAACTCCCCGCAGCAGAGCTGCGGAGTATCAGCCCGAGCTTCGCTTTGTTTGTTACGCAGCAGAGCTGCGGGGAATTAGACCCTGAGAGATTAAATACTCTCTTTACTTACTTTAACTCAAATTATATTCTACTTTCAATATACCTCACGATGTTCTCATATGTAGTAAATGACTCTCCAATCAAATCTTCATCATCTATTTCGATGTTGAATTCTGACTCGATTTTTACTATAAAATTAATCATAGTTAAAGAATCAATAATATTGTCTAATGTCTCATCTTTTTCTAATGTATATGAGTCATCATTTATGCACTCTCTTAGTATGTTAAGCAACCTATCTTCGATGCTCATTTTTCTTACTCCTCCTCTAAAAAAACTGCTCCTCGTTCCGCAGAGGTCACATTTTCACGATATCTCTGTAAAAATGGAGAATTAACTTTTTTTACGAACTCTTTTTTTTCTTTAAATCTTTGCTTAATCTCTAATTCTGTTAATTCCACGTTAAGCATTTTTTTATTCAAGTCAATTGAAATTATATCTCCATTTTGAAGAATTCCTATTAAACCACCATCGTACGCCTCTGGTGAAACATAGCCTATTGCTGGACCGGAACTTGCGCCAGAGAATCTACCGTCTGTTATAATGTAAACATCTTTGTCCATCTTTGTTCCGACCAATGCTTGTGTAGGAGCTAACATCTCCCTCATCCCTGGTCCACCTTTTGGCCCCTCATTTCTGATAACAATAACTTCTCCTTTTAAAATTCTACGGTTAACAATTGCCTCGTACGCATCTTCCTCACATTCAAAAACTCTTGCTCTACCTGAAAACTTATACATAGTCTTATCTACTGCACTACGCTTAATAACCGAACCATTTGGTGATAAATTCCCATACAATACTGCTAATCCACCGAATTCTTGATATGGATTGTTAATATCGCGGATAATATCAGTATTTTTATTGCAGCCTGAAAAATCTATATCTTTAATTCTTTTTCCGTTCCCCAATCGCTGATCGTCGCATAGTAATCCCTTTTTCTTTAATTCTCCCATAACAGCTGGGATTCCTCCCGCATAATGTAAATCTTCCACATAATTTGTTCCACCTGGTCTAAATGATCCTATTTGTGGTGTTTTATCACTGATACGATTAAAATCGTTAAAATCAATTTTATATCCAAACGAATTTGCAACTGCAGGGATATGTAATAAGCTATTAGTAGAACAACCTAACGCTACATCTACTGTAATTGCATTATAGAAAGATTTTATTGTGATTAAATTGCTCATTTTTACATCACTTTTTACCATCTCGACTATTTGACAACCGGTTTCCTTAGCAATTCTTAAGCGCTCGCCGGATGTTGCCATAGCAGTCCCAGAAAATGGAAGAGATAGCCCTAATGCTTCACAAACACAACCAAGGGAATTTGCTGTATACATTCCTGAACAACACCCTGCTCCAGGGCATGAATAATTTTCTAATCCAGATAGCTCTTCCTCTGTTATACTACCAGATTTATATGCTGCTACACCTTCAAATACACTTCCCAAATCAATTCTTTTTCCGTTCAATCTCCCCGCTAACATTGGTCCACCAGTCAAAACCATAAAAGGAATATCCAATCTGGCTGCTCCCATAATCATTCCTGGAATACTTTTATCACAATTTGGAATTAATACAAGAGCATCTAAAGCATGCGCAGCAGCCATAACTTCAATAGAATCAGCGATAAGCTCTCTACTAGGAAGGGAATATTTCATTCCTTCATGGTTCATGGCAATTCCATCACAAACACCAATTGTCGAAAATGAAATAGGGGTTCCTCCATTTAATAATATTCCATCTCTTACAGCCTTCACAATTTGTTCAATATGATAGTGTCCTGGTATTACTTCATTAGATATTGCAGCTACCCCAATCAATGGTTTTTCCAATTGTTTATCGGTTATTCCCATTGCTTTAAATAATGCTCTATGCGGTGCTCGGTAATTTTTTTGGGTTACATCTTCACTTTTCATTATTTGTTCCCTCTCTTAATTCTTGTATTTTATTATATATAGTGTCCACATTCAATTTGTCTGTTACATTCAACATATCGCTTGAAAATTCAATATCATACTTCCTCTCAATTTCAGCAATAATGTGAATAAATGTTAATGAGTCTACGAATAAATCTTCCATCAAATTAGTTTTATCTGTTATTTTTTTTTCATCAATATCCAATATCTTAGCTATAATATTACGAATTTCGTCCTTTTCTTTTGACATATTATCTCCTCACCTTATGTGTTATTGTTCTTTCTAATTTATCTACAATATTTATCTTCTTAGGAATTTTGTAAGCAGCAAGATTTCTTTTGCAAAATTTCTGCAGCTCAATGGTATCTGCAGTATCGTTATCGTAAAAAACTACATCTGCAACAATAATTTCTCCGGTCGTGTAGCTTTTTTCGCCATATACTTTAACCTCTTTAACCTTCTCGCTTTTCATAATGATTGCTTCAATTTCTTCTGGCATCACATTGTAGCCACTAGATATAATTAAGTTTTTTTTGCGACCACAAATATATAGATAACCATCCTCATCTATATACCCTAAATCACCAGTAGCAAACCAATTATCTTGAAAGTTCTCTCTTACTGGGAAATATCCAGCCATCATATTAGGACCTTTAACAAGAATTTCTCCAATTTCATTTTCACCAAGCTTCTTGTCGTTATCGCTAACTATCTTAATCTGCACATCACCAAATGGTTTTCCTACTGAATCTAATTTAATTTTATAATCATCGTACATTTTCTCTGTGATTAAAGCGCCACTTTCAGACATCCCATATCCTTGTAACAGAATTACATCTGAAAATTTTTCTTGAATTATTCTTAGATCATCAGCAGTTATTTTTTCGCCACCAAGCGTAATACGTCTAAGAGAACTTAAATACCCATCTCTTGGGTTATAGTATAGTGCAATCGCTTTTAACATAGTCGGAACCATCTCACTATAAATCGGCCTATATTTTGCACATACTTGAAACAAATTCTTGATATCGAACTTTCCTTCTAAAATAATTAATTCCATCTCTGCATAAATACAAATTAATAATTGAGTAGTAACAGCATAGATACTTGATAAAGGTAACACCACCAATTCTCTTTCTCCAGTCTTAACATTATGTATTTGTTTTATTTTCTGAATCAGATAGTCTAAACTATCATGCGTTAACATTACTAGTTTAGGAATCCCTGTTGTTCCAGATGTAGGAATTATAATTGCAACATCATCATCCTTTCTATTTGCATTTAATATTGTTTTATTGTCGCTTCTTTGAGGATTATCAATTTTAACTAATTGGATATTATCTGGTATTTTTGCTTTAAATTTTGATAGCGATACAACTACTTCTACTGCGCTAATGTTTAATAGTTCTAGCACTTCCCGCTGACCATAATTACTATTTAGAAGTAAAACGGATTTCTCTGAAAGTAGTATTCCATAGAACCCTATTATAAATTCAATTGAATTATCCATTAGCAAACCAATAACATCTACATTGTATTTTGTTAATTCGTCTGCAAGTTTTCTACATTTTAAATACAGGTCATGATATGATACGCTTTGTGTTCCACATCTAATTGCAATTTTTTTTGATTCTTTATGCATAATTAAGTAATCCTGCAATTTCATTATTATATC
>NZ_JAYMNS010000058.1:0-7710 GCF_036941035.1 Candidatus Merdisoma sp. JLR.KK006
GATACCAGTTCAGTCCATCCTTAATCGGATCCATTGCAAGCCATGTTCGGTTGTTGGCATCATAGTACCTCGCCTCCGCAAAGTAAATGTCAAGGGTCATGTCATAACTCATAGAATGCAGGATCTTGTTTCCCTGCCAGTCGGAAATTTAAGTGCAGTATTATTTCACAAGGCACGCTATTGTTGAGCTCTTACCTTTAATACACCCCCTTCTATGCATCAAACATTTTTATTATTTCATTTGTCTGCCTAGAAGGGAGCATATGAGTTAATAAGAAAACTAAAAGTATAACGATTTTATTACGTGCTAACTAAAATTCCGTTATTTTATTTAATTTACTAATTATAACTTGAAGTCTTTGCTCCAATTCTAATATTGAATCCCTATCCTGTTTTAGGCTAAATATGTAGTTCCCAACATCTTCATGCCAAATTAAATCATATTCTGTAGAGTCCTTACGCAACTTTATGATACTATAAAACATGCCATCTATCTTTTCATCTAATCGCATTTGATATTCTTGTTCAAAAAATTTTGCAACAAGATCATTTCCATCACAATAGTCAAAATTAATTAATAAATACTCTACTCTATTGTCTTCATCCTTATTTACATGCTTTACTATCCTTATGTCCATTTTCCTCCTCCCCTATTCTACTCCTAATGACTGATTTACACTTGCTCTAGAATGCTGTGAGCTTTCTATAATTGCTCTATAGACATCATCTCCCACCATTCCCTTTTTGATCTGCTTTTCAACAATCTGCTCCCATGTAAGATTAGGATCCGTTATATACAATGACTCAGCAAGCGCACGATCTGACATTAATTCTCTAGCTTGTGTTCTAAACTGATTTCTTAAGTCAAATGCCTGTCTTGCTTGTTCCTCTAATGATAAATTTTTATCAATCAAATCAGGTATTTTAGATTCTTGCTCTAAATACCATCTTCTTGCATCGACATTACTTAAAGTTCCGGATTCTAAACTACCCTCATTTACACTGGAAACTTTCACCGGTCTACCAGCATAAATACCTACACCCAATATTGCTATTCCAGTAATAATATTTCCCCATCCATTCTCCCAGTAATATGTTCCTTGTTTTCCTATCTCACTACTATTATTGTACCAGTTACGAATTGCCCTTATATTATCTGGTGTGAGTTCCGGGGTATCAAGATCAAACTCTGCATATTGTGAAATTAAAACAGCACGCAAGGCCGTCATGGTTTCTGCTTCATATGTACCAGTCCGCCCTGTTCCAATTAACGCCTGCAATGTATATAACCGTGTATTAGCATAGCCAAAATAGTCAAAATAATCATAATCTTGCGCTAATGTAATGATGGTCATATTCCTGCTCTTGGATTCTTTTAAAAGCATCTTATATGCAGTTGTCAGATCATCTTCATTCTGCCACCAATGTCCCTGGAAGAAATCTTTCTGCCGCCAAAACAGTGCAGGTTCTATCTCACTTCCTGCCAGCAAAGCCTGCTTAGTGCTCGTCACGGTTCCCCATAAACCTAATGGATCATAATAAGTGGTCGGATTGCTATAGCAGTACTGATACCAATTCAGTCCATCCTTAACCGGATCCATCGCAAGCCAGCTACGGTTGTTGGCATCATAGAACCTCGCCTCCGCAAAGTAGACGTCAAGGGTCGTGTCGTAGATATGGCCCGTGAAAGTAGCGAACACGTAGTTGCCGTGGTCATTGTTCAAAAGCTTGTTCGGGCTTTCTGGCATTCCCCAGGTGTCGTAGATTAATTCTGCGAAGCTCTGGCCGTTGGCCTTGGTATAATACCGGGTGTTACCCATCACGTCCTCATGGACGTACAGGGTCCGTTCCCAGTTGCCCTTGTCCGTGAACTGTTCGATTCGCTCGCTTCCGGCGTACACGTGCTTCTGCTCGTATTCAAGCTGGCCGTTGCCCTCGGCAAATACCATCAGATCATCGTTCTCGAAGCTGGTGTAATCAATTACGTAATCACGAGTATAGACCTTTCCGGCATGGGTGGTCTGGGTGTTGTTGATCCGGAGGCCCAGTCCGTTATAAGTGTAGGCTGACTTGTCTCCCTTCCAGTTGGTGCCTTCCACCATGCGGTTCGTTTCGTCGTAGATGTAGGATCGGCTGGCTTTCTTGCCGATTTCCGCCGTACGGTTGCCCCGCTTATCGTAGGTGTAAGTGTAGCTCTCGTTGCCGTCCTTTTTCTGTACTAACTGATTCAGCTCGTTATACTGATAGTCTACCACATGGTTCTTACTCTTTTCAAGCACCAGGCTGCCTAACGTATCGTAAGTGTAAGTGGTCGTGGTGCCTGCGATGTTGCTGGTAATCATGCGGTTCAGCTCGTCGTAGGTATACTTATGGGTTCCCTTGTTGGCCTTGTTCGCCTGCTTATCCGTATTGTCTTCCGTTCCCGGATTGTCCGGCTTCTCCGGCTTGTTGGGATTATCCGGCTTCTCGCCCTTTTCTCCACGGTTCAGTCCCGGAGGCATATGGCCGCCTGGGTTGACGATGTTGCCGTCCTCGTCCTCGGTCTGTCCTGGAGGAACCTGGCCGTTTCCGTCCCCGTTGCCCTCTATGGTGGCATCCTCTTTTCCGGTCTCCGGCTTGCTGCTTTCCAGAAGTTCCGGCGTCTCTGCTTCGGGTTCCAGTGTTTCTGCTCCCGCTGCAGCGCTTTGAAGCTGTTCATTCAGCTCTTCTGCCATATCCGCCTGGTTTCCAAGAACGATTCCTGCGGCTGTGCCAGCCGTGGGATCCGGAAGTGCCACGCTGTTGACAATGGACGTCTCCGTGCTTAAACGTTCGGTATCCACAGAAGGAATCTCTACTGCCGGTGCTTCCAGTGTTGTCCGTACGCTCTGTGTATCCGGTGTGTTTTGTGTGTCTTGTGAACTTGTTGTGCCGGAGTTTCCGCCCTCTAACAGACTGTCTAATACATTCGCTGCGTGGGAAAGTGCTCCTGAGATAACGGCGTTGTTTCCATTACCATTGTTTCCGTTTCCATTGCCGTTTCCATTATTCCCATTACCATTACCATTGCCGCTGGTTCCGCTCTGCCCGTGGTTGTATTGCATCTCACTTAAGCGGTTTCCTTCTGCGTCCCAGCCGTAGGTGGTCTTGAACAGCTTCTTGCCGCCTAAGTTGTACTCGTCCATCTCGATGATCTGATCACATTCATCGTAGAAGTAATAAGCGGTCTCGTAGTTGGGGTATTCCTTAAAGGTCTTGTTTCCGTTGGCGTCGTATTCAAACTTGGTAATGCCCCCGTCGAAGTCCTTCATCTCCACGATCTGGTTTTCCGCATCGTAATAGTAGTCTACCTGGGTTCCGTCGGGATAGCCCTGGACGGTCTTGTTTCCTACGTTGTCCCAGCCGTATTCCACTTCCCGGCCATTGTGATCCGTTACCTTTACCACACGGTTCAGAAGATCTCTTCCGATGGAGGTTTTACCATTCCAATCATCCATCTCGATCAATTCGCCCGTGCCGTTGTAGGCGTAGGATGCAGATTTGGCATCGTTGTAATTGATATTGCTTACTAAGTTGACGGGGCTGTACTCATATTCGGTAACATAGCCGTCCTCATCGGTCTTTTGGATTAAGTTGCCGTTGCCGTCATAGACGAATACCTTTCCGTCGCCCTTGGCGTTGACCTCGGTTTTCACAAGGCCCCTGTGGTCGTAGGTATAAAGGGTCTCCTGGTATTCATCCACCTTGTGGGTCTTATCTACCCTGTGGACACGTATCTTGGTTAAACGATCCATGGAATCGTAGGTAAAGGCGCTGCTGGTTCCGGCTGCGTCTATGGTTTCCACGATGTTTCCATTGCCGTCTAAGACGTACTTTGTGGTGTTGCCGTTCCGGTCCTTGACCGCCGTGATCCGGCTGTCCTTGTCATAGGTAAAGGACTTGGTATTGCCCTTGGGATCCGTCTCGCTGGTGACACGGTTCAATGCGTCATAGGTATAGGTGTAGGTCTCGCCGTTCCGGTTGGTGACGCTGATCCGGTTGTCGTTAGCATCGTAAGCATAGGTCTCGCTGTTACCCAGGCCGTCCGTGTATTTGGTCAGATTGCCCTTGAAGTCATAGGCGTATTTACGCTCCACGCCGTTTTCATCGGTTACGGATGCCACACGGTCCATGGGATCGTAAGTGAAATACTTATAGTTGCCGTAAGCGTCCTTGATTCCCGTTACCCTCCCCTTGGCATCGTACTCGTATTCGGTTACGGCTTTATCCTCATTAACAACTTTCGTAATTCGTCCTAAAGCATCATAGGAGAACTCTACTCTTCCTCCTTCTTCATTGACGGTTACGGTCTGGCGGTTCAGCGCATCGTACTCTGCGGTACGGCTGTTACCCCTGGGATCCGTTACCTTGATTAAGTTGCCGTTTTCATCGTAGGCGTAAAGGGTGGTGTAGCCTTCGCCGTCCGGATTCTCTACAACGGTGAGATTGCCGTTGGCGTCATTCTTGCCGGAATCGTTCAATACATACAGGACGATTTGCTCCGCATGAGTAGTGATGGCAAAAATTTAATTCTGCCATCACTTAATATTTATATACTGATAATTACTGACTAAGACTAAGACTTCCCACACCGTTAAGGTGTGTTGAAAACCTGGTGAGTAGCCCATTTTAGATATGGGAAGTCTTAGTAATATATAGTTTTTGTGCATTTTTCTAAACGTATGATACTATATTTGACACAAAACATTTACTATTACATTCGCAATATTTATGACATTTTTAGTCCAAACAACCATATTGCTTATTAAAATACTCTGCAGCTTCTTTTAAAAGTATTCTTTCTTCTTCAGTAGCATAAGCGATATAAACCAGACTTTGTGAAATCACCATATACCAATCTCTTTCTTCTTCCGGAAGCTTGGCATAATACCGTACAGCCTCTTTCCTTGATGCAAATGGCCAATAGGGGACTCCCGAAAGAATGGTTCTTTTTTTATCTTCTTCTGTCTGCAATAAATATATATATTTTTGTAATTTAAATACCTTTGTATTAATAGGCGAACGTTCAATCCAAGATGGAATTTTATATATTTCAAAATCATTTTTAAAATAATCTTCAATCCTGGAAATTTCCTCTTCTTTTCTTAGTTCATTCTTCTCCACTCTGGTTATATCATATTTTATTCCACATATTAACAGAATAAAAAGTATTCCTATTAAAACATATTTCATTTTACTGCGCTGAAGCTGTCCCCACAAATTCATCATACCAATGGTAATCTACAATATAAACCATTTCTCCTTCCCTTAGTTTTTCAAGTATACGATTACTAATCTCTTCCTCTGAAACTGGTTCAAGCCATTTTACAACTTCTCTTCCCACTGCATTATTATGGAAATCCATAGCTGTATGTTCTGCTCTTGTAAACCCACCCCCGTTATCTCTCGCCATAACATCAACTGGCCATGCCTCATGAGCATCTGTCCATCCTTTTGCATTGGTTGCTCCAATGTTTTGTGTTAATAATGCATTCCACATCGCATGTCTATATGCATTAGCAGCATCTCCATCTTGCCAATGGGGAGGAAGTGCGTCTCCAATATCTTGATAATAAATACCAAACACCTTATTAGTCCATCTTTCAGCTTGCCTACCTGCTAAAAAAACATGTACAGCTTGTCCCGGATCCATCGTTATTAATATAGCTTCATCATCAGTAATTTCTGTTCCCGAAATTTCAAAAACTTTATTTTTTATAAATTCAACTAAACTTCCAGAAACTTGACCACTTCCTGTTAATTTTGATTGTTTACTTCCTGTTGTAGTCCCCCACAATCCTAATGGATCAAAATAAGTGGTCGGATTACTGTAGCAGTACTGATACCAGTTCAATCCATCCTTAATCAGGTCCATGGCAAGCCAAGTGCGGTTGTTAGCATCATAGAACCTCGCTTCTGCCAAGTAAATGTCAAGGGTCGTATCGTAGATGTGGCCCGTAA
This sequence comes from Candidatus Merdisoma sp. JLR.KK006, assembly GCF_036941035.1. NCBI lineage: Bacteria > Bacillati > Bacillota > Clostridia > Lachnospirales > Lachnospiraceae > Candidatus Merdisoma > Candidatus Merdisoma sp. JLR.KK006. The sequence goes on from NZ_JAYMNS010000058.1 coordinate 5,980, forward strand.
AGGTCGCAAACGCATAGTTGCCGTGGTCGTTGTTCAGAAGTTTATTCGGGCTTTCCGGCATTCCCCAGGCGTCGTAGGTTAATTCTGCGAAACTCTGGCCGTTGGCCTTGGTATAATACCAGGTGTTACCCATCACGTCCTCATGGACATACAGGATCCGTTCCCAGTTGCCCTTGTCCGTGAACTGCTCAATCCGCTCGCTCCCGGCGTACATTTCCTATATATGGTTCAAAATATTTATATACATAATCTAACTATGCCATACCTGACATGCTTTCCAAAGCAGATGTTGTTGTACCTGCCTTTTTCGCCAGAGCCTCCCCTAATTGTATTAAGCCTGTACCAGTACTCGTTGGATTTTTGCCTTAAGGTTAAACCACGATTCAAATGCCATAATTGCCATCAAATAATCAAGTTTCGTATTAAGATCAACCGATATATTATACAGTTTTAACATAAATTCTTTTGAAACAAAATCTGTTGATGGCAAACCTCTCTCATCCAATCATACTCAAAAGCTGCAAAAATTAAATCTTCCCTTGTTATTCCCAAATCCCAAACCAGTGAAGCATATTACCTATAACTTTTCATTATTAAGTGCCATTAGAAATGTCATTATAATTTTATCAATAATACACGCCTTGTAATTTTACAAGTATAAACTGTTGGGAGGTTGCTCCGATACTGATTATCAATCCATCTGGCATAAGGTAAAAACCATAATCCATTTCCTTATTTTTGAGACCATTTATAATACGTTCATTTTTCAATTCTTGTTAAAGGTGTAAAGTCTTCTTTCCCAACTTTTTCATATTTCGTATTCGCTGTTTGGAAACATAATCAGTACGTAATCCCCTAAATAATAGTCTATGTCTATACTTATTACTACTGCATCAGGTGCCATATAAAAGCCATAGTTTGATATAAGATTTTCTCCATTTAGTCCTGATAATAACATTTTATCTTTTCTATTCCGAATTCCCTCTAATACAAATTGATAAGTTCTCTTGTCATTATTATAAACCAATGGCGGACACATGACATATGGTGATTTCTTAATTTTTTGCACCAGGGTTTCATTTATTTCCATGAAGTCATCCAGCTTTAATACAGTTTCCGTTTCTAAATCTATTGTTATTCCATGTGCTGCTCCAAATCTCATTTGTGCATTCTCAAAAGCCGTCCTGCCAAAATAAAATACGCTCAGTATCCGTTCTGTTTGTAGTGTCACTGCATACTCAAGATTTCCCACCATTTTATCATCTGGCCCCAAAGACGCTCCCAAGGCATTTGTTATTTGAGTTTTAATTAAATCCTCATAAATTATTGTATTAATCCTTTCTTGTTTCGCCCAATCTTCCATACCTTGAATTTGAGGGTATTCAAAATATACTCTGTCCTCTTCCGTATAAACTGAGGCGACTATTTTGTATCCGCATTCTCTGCTTTTTTCATTTTCTAAAAGGGAACCGTGCCTTTCCCACATTTTCACGTTCTTCTGCCACGATGCTTCTATATTAACTATCCCCTCTATCTTACTTATTTCCTGTTTACTACTTTTTGCTCTTTTTAAATGGCATAATTGGGGTATTTCAATATTCCAATTCCCTGAAGATAATAACACTCCTTTATCATGGTCCTTGTTTCTTCCAAGTATAACGCATCCTATTATTCCTAATATCGCTGCGAGCAATGTTAATTTTTTTTTCATTTTTTGCACCTTTGTCAAAA
>NZ_JAYMNS010000059.1:0-6958 GCF_036941035.1 Candidatus Merdisoma sp. JLR.KK006
TCATAAATATTCTATTTTTCCACCGTTCCCACATTATAACATACAATCTATTACTACATTTTTCAATCAACTCATCTGCCAAATCATATTTTTTATCCTTTTGTGCCACATATGCCGAAATAATCAACATGATATTATTATAGGAAATAAATTCCGAGTCCAATTGCGCTAACGAATAAATAACATCTTCTGTAACATCTTTTATTGCTAATGCTTTCATTCTCTGATATATTTCTTTAAATATCTTTTCTGATTCTGCCTTACTTAAAACCAAGGAATCCGTATTTTCTATTTCCGTTCCTTCCCCTATACCAATCTTTAAGGAATCACGGTTATATAAATGCAAACTGTCGCTATAATGATTATAAGATCCAACAGCCACATCAAGCCACCCTGCCAAAATCTCTTGTAACCCTGTAAATTGTACAAAATTATATGGCATCCCTAATAGCACATCATTACTACGCATAATTTGTGACCACTCTAATTTTCCCTGTCTTATTTTTAACATAGAACAAATATTACATGGAATATCCTCATCTCGTGGTTGTCCATTTTCTATAGGAAAGTCTATTTTTGTATCATATATTTGAATTACCACCTGTCTGCTTTCCGGCACATTTTGTAATGCCCGATACGCTGCAAACAGTTGATCAAAACCATAATGTGAACGAATTCTCTTCCCATACGCACCATGATAAAATTCACCTTTTCCCGCAAATTTCTCAAGTTTGGGATTCCAAAAGTTGATTATATCGGAGCGATCATCTCCATTCATAATCCACACCAGCTCTGCTAAAGCGTATCCTATACTAACTGGAGGTACTCTATCATAAATCCATTTTTGTCTAGGTTCTTCTATCGAAATAAAAGAATGAAGAATCTCATATACCCCACCTGTCCTACCTTCAACAAGTTCTTTTTGTTGTAAAAGCAAATTCGCTGCTTTTATCCAGACTTCATTTGCTGTCCTTCCTGCAATATATTCAGCCACTTTATACCCCTTTACTGATACAGAGCTTATTATTTATTCCCCATTTAGGAGGATAAAAATAGGCAATATTTTCTAGGTTTCGATTAACATATTGTTGTTTTATTCTTCTTCTGTCATTTAATCCACATATATCTGGATGCGCAATCCTGGCATATTTATCTGTCTCACAAAATAAATTTTGGCAATCTATCATCTGAAGTTTTCTACCAAATAATGTTTTGAACTTTAATCCTCTTTTTTCAAACTCTTCTTCTTGCCTTTCTGTTACATATTTAATAATATCTTCATATTCTAATCCTTTTAAATCCTTAAAACATTTTATTATTCCGTTTTTAGCACCAGGACCAGCTACGACAAATGACATCTCACTAAAATCACACAGTTCGCTATAGTTAATATCAATTGCAAACTGATAGGCCAAAAATGAACCTATTGTGGGGTAACTTAATAAAATTTCATATAAATCTTTCAAACTCTTAGCTTTTGCTATCTTCTTTGCTATTCCTGTTTGCATCATGTTCTCTAAAAGTTTCAAATTATTTTGATGTTTTTTATTAAAGCCAAAACAACTTTTTCCTGATGGCATTATATATGCTGCAGAATATATTTTTTCTTTATTAACAAGTTTCTGCGTTAATAATTGATTGTAAATACTATAATCATATGTCTTATAGGAAATTTCCCCTAATTTTTTTTCTAAATATTCCCATGTTTCAATTTTGTTGAATAATTTAAAAAGTATAATTCTAAAGCATTGATCTTCTGGAGAATATTGATTATTATCATATATAACATTTTTTATTAAGTACTGGCTAACACGATCTGAAGCTCTATATGCATTCGTAAATTTATATGTTTTTAAAATTTCATCATCAGTCCATGGAAACATTTTATTTTCTATACGACTATAAAAAACTTCTTGACGTTCTGTTGCAAACCTCCAATATGTGTCGTAAACCGGCGTTGGAACCAAATCTTTAAACCCCATAATATCTAATCTCCAAAAATATCATTATATATATTGCTTACCACTTTTTCTAAATTTCCATTATTACTTATTTTAATACATTTTGATTCCTTTTCAGCCATTTCTTGATACTTTTTAATAATCAAAGTTTCCTTTTTTATATCATAGTCTTTACTCCTTACACTACGTTCTAATAAATAAATTTTCCTTATATCTATATTTCTCCAAAACAATAACTCTGGAACAATAATTGATTGTATAATCTCTTCTTCTACCCCTCCAGCCGAACCATATACATATGTTGACCACCAAAAACGATCCAATAGGACAATATAATTGTTCCTGCTTAGCGGTATCAATTTGCGTTGAATCAAATCAATGTGAGCTGCTATATGAAGTAATTGCAAACTTGCTTCATTGACCGGTTTATCAAAGTAATCCTCTATATGATGGTGAATATTGTATACTAGACTGCCGAGCGTTCTTGGTTCATGCCCCGGAAACGCAAGAGCAATACAATTATCATCTCTTTCATCTTTTATTTTTCTATAAAGTTCTTCAATAATTGTTGTTTTTCCGACATTATCAATTCCTTCAAAAATATAAACACCTGCATACATCTTTCTATAGCCTTTCACTTTCAGTCGATTTTATTTAGCAGCCTCCTAACCATCAGTCTATGATTTACATTATAAAATAAGCTTTCATTTAATTCTTGTTCCCAGGGGTTGAGGTCTAACCAATCATTTTTTTCAATCCTCTCAAATGCATATTCACTGGAACGTCCTCCTACTGTGCCAACAAGAGCCACAGGAACATTGGTCTTTTTAGCCAGTTCCACTTCAATATCTACTCCTTGTTGGGCTTTATCCTCTTTTATTTTTCCTCCCAAACAAATTAATAACTCACTTTTCTTCTTACAAATCATTTGTTTGCGCATTTCTTGTAAACCGTCTGATAATACAAGTGTGCAATTTTCCTCAAGCTTCTCTACATCATAGCCATCAATATATGCTTTATCCATATGCATTTCAATGGAATATTTTATGTCTGGAGCATATAATCTTCCAATATCAAATATGAGTTTCTGAAAAGTCGGATGTGCCCCAAATACTAAAATATATCCATTCTTTATAATTTCTCTGGAATATACTGATACTGCTTCCAGCAAAGAAGCTTTATAAATTTCATCACAGTCTGGAAATGCTCCTGAAAGAATAATTCTTTTATTAAGTTGCTGTCTTTTAACACCAGAAACATTTTCAAGATTCATAATATAATCTTCAAAATTCTCTTCTGTTACCTTTGTATCACTGATTTCGCTTTCCCGATATCCATGATTTGAAAGCAGAAATAATTTATCACTTACTTCATAGGTTCTTTCTCTTTTAACTTTTTCTATAAATTTTTCTATATCAGCCGCTTTTGGATTTCTCCCAAAGCATTGTATGTAATGTTTTCTAATACCGCTGTCATATTTATCTTTTGTTTCTTCTTTATATTCTACTTTATATGCTAATATGGAATTTTTATCTCCAATTAGCTTTATCTTGTCTGCATCATTCAAATCATTCAAGTATTCAATATAAGAATATACTTGATTTGATGAATTCATAATAAGCTGAAAACATTTTTCTTCAATTTCATCAGCAATTTCAATTAATCTTTCCTGACAGTCAAATTCCTGGCTTCTATAACAAAGTATAGGACGTTCCCCTGGACGAATTTCCATCTTGGAATATGATGCATTATCAATTTGAATCCATAAAATAGGAATATCATTTATTAGCGCATAACATAGTTCTTTCATGATATACGAAGAATTCTGCGCTTCCTCTGTCTGCAAAAAAATCAGCACATCACTTATAGGCAAATTTTTATCAATATCTTTTTGAGCATCATCTCCTACCTCAACATTAACAACATCTCGATATACATTTCTTTCCCTCGTTAAATGTCTCAATTCATCTGCCAACTTTGCGGCAATATGTTCCCCATCAATTCTCCTATGGCTAATAAAATACAAAACTTCATCACGATATAACGGTGATAATGTTTGTGCAACAATTTTTCTGGAAAAAATATGCGCAATTGCTCTCATATTATTTTTCATAGGATTCCTATTTTCATTTCGGCAAGACACGTCAAAACTTTGTTTATCAGAAACGGGCTCAGGAGGCCTTCTACATTCTGGATTTTTTTCCATTGCCACCGCCCATATCCTACTTTTTATATCATTATATTTTTTTATAAGCTTAAGAAATTTTTGATCATATTTTCCGTCTTCAGCATTAAAAAACACAAAAATATCATTTGAATCAGCATTACCCGCCAACAGCTGGTCCACTTGAAAAACAGATGATATGTATAACTTATCTGTTACATATGTATCCAGAATCTCACGACATGACTCAAAAAAAATATTCGCATTATCAATTTTTTTCATTGTCAACTTTGGTTCACAAAATACTACCTTCATTTTTCTCCTCCATAATGAACAAATTCCCCTGCTTTTCTACTATAAGGGGTTCCAGATATCCCTGTACCATAATTACATCGAATATAATCAATAAAACTCAAAATTAAAACTTCATCACAACATACTTTGTGATTACGTCGATTCCATATCAATGCATTATACTCTGCTGGTATTTTAATCGCATTGTTACCAAAATAATAGTATTCTGTTGCAACCAATACTTTATCTGCTTTTGTATCTTGATTCAAGTTTTTATAGTTTATGCTCCCGTCTATATTACTATGGTGGGATGGATCCTGCACCCATTTATTTTGTGAATGGTGATATATATTATCGCCATACATGTGCATCATACCTTTATTAAATACAGGATGCTTATTTTTAAATCTACTATCTTCCCAATACTCATCGAATGTCAAAATTTCCTCCACTTTCATTAACATTACCAACTTCCCACGAATTGTCATTCGAGCCGAACCATACGCCCCGATCCAATCGCCCACTTGAGCACTATTTCGTATCCGCGGTTTACACGTAGCCAATGTACAGTATCCAAAATAAGGATTTGGTGCAAATCCATAATCTCTTGGAATTACATATGAGTAAAACTTCATATTCCTCTCCTAACATACAGAGCGTGGCAAATTCATAGGATTATTGTCTCTAGGCGTTCCATCTGGTTTTTCCCAATCCATGTCCTCTCCATTAATCGCTCTTACAATTTTCTCTCCATTCCATCCAACTAAATTATGTCCATGTTCATATAATTCTGCCGGAATATCCTCTTCTTTAGCACCTTGCAAAAATACCCCAATAATCCTTTTTCCCATTTCTGCAGCAGTTTTTATTTCCCAATTTACATAGTCACTCTTTGCTGTATCTTTTCCAATAAGCACTGCTACAGTTCCTGCCCATTTCATTTGTGGCTTTATAAGCTCTTGTTTTATATATTGTTCATTATGAGCATTATTCTTCAGCTTTTTTTCATAAATGGAACTATCTCGCATATCTATTCCATGTCTACCAATAAGATCCTTAAACGCATCAATTTTATCAGCATCATTATGATGATGTGATACAAAAATGTTTTTTATTTCGTCTGCCATAAAATTTCCTCCCCAATAACCGCTTTATTTTACAATCTATAATTATGAATTATTATTGACTCACCTACCATATTTAGTGGTTAATTCCATTATAACTGATATACTACAATTTATCTACCAATTATTGGCACTATTTTGACATAAACATTTCCTAAACTGGCACAGCAATGCGATTTACAGGGAAATTTCCCCATGCTATAATGGTCATGCTTAAAGCTGTACCCAGAAACGGGTATCCATTTCACCCAGGGAAACATCTGTCAACTGCAGGTGTTCTTTTTTTACCCAAAACCATTTCACCCATGCAGCACCTGCATGGCAGGAGCCGGGAGCCTTTCAAAGGGGCTGCCGGCTTTTTCAATCCAACTTACAGGAGGTAAATCATTGAAAAACAAAGAAATTCGTAAGCCCACCGCAAAACCGGGGTCCGGAAAGAAATTCCGCATCCCCCGCCAGAAACTCCTGACGGGAGCCGCCGCTTTCCTCTATTTCTTCGCCCTGTGTACAAACCAGGTCTATGCCACGGACATGTGGACCAAAGCGGATACCATTATGAAAGATGTCTACGGGAAGATCGTTGGCATCTCCACCATTGCCGCCATTGTGACCGCATCTGTCGCCCTGCTCCTGATGAATTTTTCCAAATCCGGGAAGACCGTGGATGAATCCCGCGCATGGCTCAAGCGCATCGCCATCTCCTGGGTTATCTTAAACGGGCTTGGCTTCATCCTCGCCTATGTCAGCCCGTTCTTTGCAGACGGCAAGTGGAACGGATGACCGGAAGGAGGGATGAACCATGGGAATTCTTGACGGCATTGTGGAATGGATCGCTGAGCAGGTGATGAACGGGCTTGACCTGATCTCTGTCTCCGTGCTGGGCGCCCTGGGATGTGACATGGGCACCTTCCTGCGGTATTTTCCCGCAGCGGAGACCATGTACCACATTTTCGTGGCCACCGCCATCGGGCTTGTGCTTTTAAACTGGGTATGGCAGCTTTTTAAGAATTTTGGTGTGATTGCCGGTGTGGAAGCAGAAGATCCCATCAAGCTGAGCATCCGTTCCGTGCTTTTCATCGGCCTGATCTATTACTGTGACCAGATCACGGATATGGTGCTCGCCATCGGAGGCACGCCCTACTCCTGGATCCGGTCCTCGGACCTGCCGCCCTTAAACTTTGCGGATTTCAATTCCGTCCTGCTGACGATCCTTGGCGTCTGCGCCAATGGCTCCGTGGCACTGATCGCACTCATCCTGATACTGATCCTTGCCTGGAATTACATCAAGCTGCTGTTTGAAGCGGCGGAAAGGTATATCCTGCTGGGCGTGATCGTCTATACGGCTCCCATGGCCTTTGCCACAGGATCCTCCCAGTCCACATCCAACATCTTCAAATCCTGGTGCCGGATGTTTG
>NZ_JAYMNS010000006.1:0-185010 GCF_036941035.1 Candidatus Merdisoma sp. JLR.KK006
TACTAGTAGTACATAGCCATTCCCCATAAAGGAGAGTGGCTATAAATTTTACAAAGAAAGGAAACAGATGCACAGTTTGTTAAGGAAAGATTTTTTGTGGGGCGGGGCTACTGCCGCCAATCAGTATGAGGGAGCGTGGGATGTTGATGGAAAGGGTCCCTCGATTTCCGATATGTGTACCAATGGTTCACGCACAACGCCCAAAAGAGTTACCGCGGCTTTTGAAGAGGATGTGCTGTATCCAAGCCGTGAAGCTGCGGATTTTTATCATCACTATAAGGAAGATATTGCGCTTGCGGCTGAAATGGGCTTTCGGGTATTCCGGATGTCTGTTAATTGGACCCGGATCTTTCCTGCGGGAACGGAGGAAGCGCCCAATGAAGCCGGGCTTGCCTTTTATGATAAGGTATTTGATGAATTAAAGAAATATGATATTGAGCCGCTGGTTACGATCTCACATTATGAGATTCCCTACGGACTGGTCGAAAAATATAATGGCTGGTACGACAGAGAGGTAGAGAGGTGATTGCTTCGAATGGGGAGGATTTAGAGTAAATAGGAACTTATAGACAAGGGGATACTGTAGAACAACGAATGGGGAGTTATTCTGCAGTATCCACTTTTACATCTGATATTGTAACTAATCCATAAAAAACATATATCCAAAACAAATCCCTTGTTGAAAATAGCAGGCATATATGTTATATTTATTTATAAGTTGTTGACAATCTACAATTATGATTGCCGGCAAAAAACGAAAATATTGCATTGGAGGGAGTAAGATGAACGATTCAAAAAAGATGACCTGGTATACCCTGGCGTTTATTGCGTTTTCAGGTGTATGGGGATTCGGAAATGTATTAAACGGTTTTGTATACTTTAATGGAATTCAGGTAATTTTCAGTTGGATTTTGATGTTTGCCCTTTATTTTGTACCTTACACGCTGATGGTTGGAGAGCTTGGCTCAGCCTTTAAGACCTCCGGCGGCGGTGTCAGCTCATGGATTCACAATACCATGGGGCCGAAGCTTGCTTACTATGCAGGGTGGACCTACTGGGCATGTCACATTACATACATTGCAAGCAAGGGCAGCGGCGGCCTTAAGGCTCTTAGCTGGGCCGTATTCCGTAATGCGGAAACATATGATACATTTCCTACAATCGCTGTACAGCTGGCGACGCTGGTGGTATTTTTATTCTTCTGCTGGGTGGCAAGCCGTGGACTGAATCCTCTTAAGAAGCTGGCTTCCATTGCAGGAACCAGTATGTTTGTTATGTCCATTTTATATATTCTGCTGATGTTTGCGGCTCCGGCCATTAATCCCAACGGCGGATATGTTGCTATGGACTTTAGCATCAAGAACCTGATTCCCCAGTTTAATGTGGGATACTTTACGTCTCTGTCAATCCTTGTGTTTGCGGTAGGCGGCTGTGAAAAGATTTCTCCATACGTTAATAAGGTTGAGAATCCGGCAAAGGGATTTCCGAAGGGCATGATTGCTCTTGCAATTATGGTTGTAGTATGTGCGATTCTGGGAACCATATCTATGGGAATGATGTTTGACCCGACGGTTATTAACGGCAGTACGGAGTCCTTTAACTCTTACGTATCCAATGGTTCCTACTGGGCATTCCAGAAGCTTGGACAGTATTATGGACTGGGAGATATCCTGCTGGTACTGTATGCCCTCTGCAATATGATTGGACAGTTTGCGGTGTTGGTAGTCAGCATTGACGCGCCTCTTCGTATGCTTCTTGACAACGAGGATTCCAAAGAGTTCGTTCCCAGCGCAATGCTTAAGAGGAATGAGCACGGAGCTTATGTAAATGGAATTAAGCTGATTATTGCTTTATCAGGAAGTATTATTTTGATTCAGTCATTCGTACCGGGAGCAGCGGCTGTGCTGGCACAGCTTACAAAGCTGAATTCCGTGTGTATGCCCCTTCGTTATTTGTGGGTATTTGTTGCTTATCTGGCGCTTAGAAAAGCATACAACACCATACCGGCAGAGTACCGGTTTGTAAAAAATCAGGGAGTTGCCAAGTTCTTTGGAGCCTGGTGCTTCGTGCTGACTGCGGCATGCTGTATTCTGGGTATGTATTCAACAGATGTCTTTACAATGGCATTGAATATTATCACTCCCATTGTGCTGACCGCATTAGGTATGATTATGCCATATCTTGCAAAAAGAGAAAGAGAAAAAAATTCGGCAAATTAACAGGCAGGAGGGGCTGTCGGGAAATAAGACATCAGCCATTTCTATACCCTGTATTCGGACGGTTTGTGTACATTCTGTCTGCTCTGTACGGACATTAAAAAGCAATATCCGTACATATCAGACAGTCTGTACACAAACAGCCGGACGCTGGGGATTAGAAAAGTCTTCTGTCTTATTTTCCGACAGCTCCTTAAATTGTAAAAAACTCTTATGCCTGCAGCTGGGGGAAATAATAATGAAAATATTAAGGAGTTGAAACCATGTTCAAAAAAATATCTCAGGAGATGACTGGCTTTTTAAAGGAGTGCCCAACGGCATTTCATGCGGTAGAGAGGATTGGCAAAGAGCTTGAAAGCAATGGCTATGAGCGATTGAAAGAGAATGAGCAATGGGAGCTTAAAACCGGCGGAAAATATTATGTAACGAGGAATGATTCAAGTATTATCGCATTTGGCATTGGAAGCGAGCTTATGGATTACAGCTTCAATATTGCGGCGTCTCACAGTGATTTTCCTACCTTCAAGGTAAAGGAAAATGCGGAAATTGAGGTAAAGAAAAAGTATTTGCAGCTAAATACGGAGGGATACGGAGGAATGCTTTGTGCCACATGGTTTGACAGGCCTCTTTCCGTGGCAGGCAGGGTGATTGTGAAGGAAGGAGATCATTTTACCACAAAGCTTATAAATATTGATCGTGATCTGGTAATGATACCGAGCATGGCCATTCACATGAATCGGGCGGTTAATGACGGTTATGCATATAACAAGCAGATAGATATGCTTCCATTATTTGGCGGAGAGGGAAGTAAAAAGGGTGATTTCAAGAAGCTGATCGCAGAGGCGGCAGGCGTTTCAGAGGAAGCTGTCTATGGAAGTGATATTTACCTGTATAATCGGGAAGAGGCCTCAGTATGGGGTGCGCAGGAGGAGTTTATCTCCTGCCAGCATCTGGATGATCTGCAGTGTGCATATGCATCATTAAAGGGATTTTTACAGGGGCATCAGGAGAAAAGCGTCAATGTGTATGCATGCTTTGACAACGAGGAGGTAGGATCCGGAACGAAGCAGGGCGCAGGCTCCACCTTTTTGTATGATATTCTCAGGCGTATTAATATGGGTCTTGGAAAGTCGGAGGAGGATTATTACCGGGCGGTGGCAGGAAGCTTTATGCTGAGTGCGGACAATGCTCATGCGGTGCATCCCAACCATCCGGAGAAAACGGACGTGGAAAACTGTGTGTATATGAACGAGGGAATTGTTGTAAAGTCTCATGCGGGACAGAAATATACCAGTGATGCAGTGAGTATTGCATTGTTCCGGGATATTTGTGAAAAAGCGGAGGTTCCGGTTCAGTTTTTTGCGAATCGTTCCGACGAGGCAGGGGGAAGTACCCTTGGCAATATTTCCTCTGCAAAGGTTTCCCTGAAAGCCGTAGATATCGGCCTGCCCCAGCTTGCCATGCATTCCGCATACGAGACGGCGGGAGTAAAGGATACTTGTTATATGATAAAGGCCATGAAGCAGTTCTTCTCCACGCATTTTTATGAAAGTAACGGAAGTATTTTTTCGGCATAAATATTTCCCTTTTTCCTGTACTGTGGTAAAATGTCTTTGTTCCCCAAAATAACAAATCAGGTAGACATACGGGCAGGTTCGTTTGATTGCGTTACGGTACTGCCAAAGAAAGGGAAATGTTAAAGCCATGAGTAAATTAATATACCGGACGCTGCGGGAGAATGTGGTGGATGCCATTCGGGAGAAGATATTAAAGCGGGAGTTAGAGCCGGGAGTCCGGATTATCGAAAAGGAGCTTTCCGAGGAGCTCGGCGTGAGCCGCGGACCCATAAGAGAGGCGTTAAGACAGCTTGAGCAGGAGGGGATCATTGAATATACAAGGAATGTAGGATGCTCTGTAAAAAAGGTTACCATAAAGGATCTCTATGAGATCTATCTTCTCCGTTCCACCTACGAGGCGCTGGCAGTAAAACTGGGCGGCGGCAGGATGGAAGAGAAGGATATTGCAAAAATGGAAGAGATCTTGGCCAGGATGGATAACCAGGCTATGGGTTATGGGGATATCAGTTCATGCGATCACATGTTTCATAAGATAATCGTGGACAGGGCGCAGTCGGAAAGGCTTTCCAAAGTATGGACGGATCTGGATTATGGAAGCGTGGTTGAATTCTATATAGGAAATTTTGATGAAAGGGAGATTGCCAAGAGGCAGTATTCCATTCATAAAGAGCTTTTAGAAGCCTGTAAGACTTCAAAGGCGGAGGTGATCTGCAGGGCGATTTCTCATCATTACATGGATTCTGTCGCCAGGTTTATAGAAAAGGAAGGGATCAAGGAGGAAGAGTTTTGTTTTTGGGGGATTTAAGTATCCGCTGAGAGAAAATATCTCTGTTTCGGCAATGGAGTTACTTTACAAAAAGAGAGAAATAAACTAAAATAAAAGAAAAGAATTGCCGTGAAAGGAGTAAACAGAAAATGCAGGAAAAGAGAAACAGCAGACGTATGAGTTTGTCAGCTCGGCTATTAATTAAAAATTTGAATGATGAATCGGATAAACCAGAGGAAGTGGAGATTGAGGTTCTGGATGTATCAAAGACAGGCGTAGGATTTATCTGCAGCACTCCTTTGGCCATTGGAGCAGTATATGAAGCGCTTTTGAAGATTTGGAATGATGATGAGATCCATGCATTCTTGAAGGTGGTTCGAATCGAAGAGACTGAGGACGAGCACTACAAGTGCGGAACCATTTTCATTGGACTGCCGGAGATGAATGCTGCACGGATAGAAGTGTATGATTTATTAACCCGTATAGAGGAAGGGAAAGAAAAGCAATAGTCAAATGAAAAAGTAAAATATTCCACGCCAATCACTCCGCTGATTGGCGTGGGACTGGTATGGTAATGGCACAAATATGCGCAGACAGAAAACCTGAATTACAGGCAAAAAAACCCTTGCCAAAACGAAGAATCTGTGGTAACATCTAAGATGTCGCTAAGCTGATATGCAGAAGGGACATGCCCCAAGGGGCAGAAAAATAGGGCTCCTTGGTCAAGCGGTTAAGACATCGCCCTTTCACGGCGGTAACACGGGTTCGATTCCCGTAGGAGTCATTGATATATTACTTGGACCCATAGCTCAGTTGGTTAGAGCAACCGGCTCATAACCGGTCGGTCCTGGGTTCGAGTCCCCGTGGGTCCACTTTTTAATGCCTTGACGGATGAAGTCCGTCAGTCTCCAAGAGGCATGGAAATAAAAACTTCATCTGGCCCGATGGCTCAGTTGGTTAGAGCGCCGCCCTGTCACGGCGGAGGTCGTGGGTTCGAGTCCCATTCGGGTCGTTTATAAGGGATCTTAGCTCAGCTGGGAGAGCATCTGCCTTACAAGCAGAGGGTCATAGGTTCGAGCCCTATAGGTCCCATTTTACAGAGAAATCTGTAAAAATGCCGGCATGGCGGAACTGGCAGACGCACAGGACTTAAAATCCTGCGGGACTAATCTCCCGTACCGGTTCGATTCCGGTTGCCGGCATTTAATAGAACAGAGGAGATGCTGTGTTTACAGCATTTCTTTTTTCATATTCAAGTATATTGAGAGAAAATTTATAAAAAAAGGTTGATTTCTTTTCTGCTTTGTGCTATGATAATCAGGCAGTTGAAAAGCAGAGATGCTTGACTGAGATTTCAATAAAGATGTGGGCGTAGCTCAGCTGGATAGAGCGTTTGGCTACGGACCAAAAGGTCGGGGGTTCGAATCCTCTCGCCCACGTTCATATTAAGGATGCAGGAAGCCTTAGAAGAGGTATTCCTGCTTTTTTTCGCCCATTGACAGAAGAAGGGAAACAGCGTAAAATCAATACAAAACAGCAAGGACAGATTGAGCGGAAGGCAGAGGAGATGACATGGATAGAAATGAATTTGTAAGTACATTACGGGCAGTGCTGAGTGGAGAAGTTCCGGCTGCAGCAGTAGAGGATAATGTACGTTACTATGACTCTTATATTTCCCAAGAGATTGCAGGCGGAAAAAGCGAACGGGAGGTTTTGGAATCTCTTGGGGATCCCCGCCTGATTGCGAAAACTATTATTGATACAAATAAACAGCAGGGAAGCAGAGAGACTTATGAAAGCGCTTATACCCGGGAAGAGCCAGAGAAAGGCTTTCATGCAGAGTTTAATGACAACGGCGGCGTGGATTTGAAATATAGGCAGTTAAATTTGAACACTTGGTACGGACGTCTTCTGATATTTATAATTGTGATACTGGTTCTGACCGTGATTTTTACAATTGTTGGCGGAATTCTTTCATGGCTTCTTCCGATTTTGCTTCCGGTTCTTTTGATTGTGTGGATTCTGCGGTTCTTTTTTGGAAATCGATGATGCCTGTTGCTGTCAGGCTTGTGATGATGCAGTATGTGTTCTTCTGAAAGCATCTATTTGATGTAATTAGAAAAAAATGGAAAAATAATTTTCTGTATTGCAGCCATAATAAGAGTGTAAAGCCTATTAAAATTATTAGGAGGAAACAATTATGGCAAACAATGCAAACAACAGCAGCAATGCAAACAACGCAAACAACGCAAACAATGCGAACAATTCCAGCAAGAATTCTTCCGGCTCCAAGAATAGCAGCTCTAAGAATTCCGGCAAGAATGCAAGCGATTCACAGAACTGCAATTATTAAGCGGCGGTGATGAGAAGAAGCGGGCTCCTTTTGGAGCCCGTTTTTTAGATCAGGGGATACACCCTTCATGGAACTTTTGCAAAAAAGATGCATAAGATATTCTATATTACAATAGAATAAAAGGTGAAGATATGGAATTTGAAACAATCTCCCCACGGGAAATCGACTCCTATCTGTTCCGGGACGGTTACGTGGTAATTGATCTGAGAGAGCCCAGGGAGTTCAGAAAGCTTCATCTGAAAGGAGCAGTCTGTATCCCTTATGCACAATTGCAAGAGAAAATCCGATTTCTGCGCAATCAGACTTTGATACTTTATTGTGAGCGGGGCGGAACAAGCTTGATGGCAGCCAGAGAGCTGAGTGAAAAGGGCTATCGGGTAAAAACCATGATTGGCGGCATTCAGGCTTATGAAGGCAGAAACAGTGAAAGCTATACAGGAAAGCAGTAAAACTGGCCGCAGGCTTCATGGCTTGCGGTCTTTTTGCGGTTTCCTTTTCCATAAGATAAAGATTGACAGCAGGAAAAACGCATATTATGATAAACTATAGTTGTTGCTGTTACCTTACCGCAGTATTGATAGAATGGAGACCGCATGGAAGTATTTGAGTTGATTGCCCCCTGCCACTTTGGATTGGAGGCAGTATTGAAAAGGGAGATACAGGACCTGGGTTATGAGGTCAGTCTGGTGGAGGACGGCAGAGTGACCTTTCTTGGAGATGCGGAAGGGATCTGCCAGGCTAATATTTTTCTGCGGACAGCGGAGAGAGTGCTTCTGAAGGTAGGAAGATTTCGTGCAGAGACCTTTGATGAACTGTTTGAGCAGATAAAAGCTCTTCCATGGGAGAATTATCTTCCTGCAGATGCAAAGTTCTGGGTGGCAAAGGCAGCATCTGTGAAGAGTAAGCTGTTCAGTCCTTCTGATATTCAATCTATTGTGAAAAAGGCAGTGGTGGAGCGCTTAAAGGCTCGGTATCATATAAGCTGGTTCCCGGAGGATGGGGCAGAGTATCCTTTGCGCATTACCTTTTTAAAGGACGAAGCGGTAGTAGGAATTGATACATCAGGCCTCTCTTTACATAAACGGGGATATCGGATACGCTCCAGCAAGGCCCCTATTACAGAGACTTTGGCAGCGGCACTGCTGATGCTGACGCCCTGGAAGGGAGACCGGATTTTGGTAGATCCGTTCTGCGGCTGCGGAACCTTTCCTATTGAGGCTGCTATGATAGCTGCTCATATGGCCCCCGGAATGAATCGGAGTTTTACAGCAGAATCTTGGACGAATCTAATTGCAAAAAAGTATTGGTATGAGGCCGTAACAGAGGCGAATGACTTGCTGGATGATACGGTAGACACAGATATACAGGGCTACGATATTGATCCGGCTATGGTAAAGGCAGCCAGAGAAAATGCAAAGGATGCAGGTGTGGAGCATATGATTCATTTTCAGGCCAGACCGGTGAGCGAGTTGAACCATCCGAAAAAATACGGATTTCTCATTGCAAATCCTCCTTATGGAGAGCGGCTGGAGGAAAAGTCCGTTTTGCCGGGGCTGTATAGGGAGATAGGGGAGGCTATGGTGCGGCTGGATAGCTGGTCCGCTTATCTGATTACAGGTTACGAGGAAGCGGAACGATATATAGGCAGAAAAGCAGATAAGAATCGCAAAATATACAATGGAATGCTAAAGACATATTTTTATCAATATTTGGGGCCCAAGCCCCCTAGAAAACGGCAGGGCTTATGAGAAATTTATTGAGACAGGGATTTTTGATCCTGGTGCTGACGGTAGTATGTGCGGCCGGAGTCCAAAAAGTAATGCTGCATGAGGACGAGGAAGAAAAGGCGGTCAGGGCAGCAGTAAAAATCCTGCTTCCGGAGGAAGCGATACAGGAAACCAAGGAATTGGCGATTGACAGGACAAAGGAGGAGGTAAAGCTTCCGTCATATTTTGACTACCGGCAGGAGGGGCGTGCCCCAAAGGTTCGGGATCAGGAGCGTTTTGAGACCTGTTGGGCCTTTGCCTCATTAACGGCCCTTGAAAGCTCGCTGCTTCCGGATGAAGAGCTGGACTTTTCGAGGGATCATCTGACATTTCATAACAGTTTTGGAATGGGGACTGACGAGGGCGGTTCTTATGTTATGTCGGTCGCCTATCTGACTGCCTGGCAGGGGCCTGTATACGAGCAGGACGATCCCTATGGAGATAATATTTCTCCAATAGGGCTTAGTGCAGTACGGCATGTACAAGAGGTACGTATGCCTGCAGATAAGGATTATGAGGCAGTGAAGCAGACCATATATCTCCATGGAGGAGTGGAAAGCTCACTTTATGTGGACTTTTCTGATCCCAGAGAGCCATCAGATTATTTTAACAGGGATAATTTCAGCTATTATTATGAAGGAGATGAGCTTCCCAATCATGATGTAGTGATTATTGGCTGGGATGATGAATATCCGGCAGAAAATTTTATTGTGCAGGCGCCGGGAAACGGTGCGTTTATCTGCCAAAATAGCTGGGGAACTGGTTTTGGAGACGGCGGCATTTTCTATGTATCCTATTATGACTCAAATATTGGAAAATATAACGTTGCATTCACAAAGGTGGAATATGAAGATAACTATGAGGTGCTTTATCAATCCGATCTCTGCGGCTGGTGCGGACAAGTGGGGTATAATACGGAAATAGCCAGTTTTGCAAATGTCTATACAGCCACTGGTGATCAGAAGATTCAGGCTATTGGTATCTATGCGACTGGCAATGATACGGAATACCATCTGGCGGTTAAGACGAATTATACAGGGAAAGAGGAGCTTGCAGACGTAGAATATGTACAGGCAGGCTATCTTCAATATCCGGGTTTTTATACCATCAATCTGGAAATGCCTGTATTCGTGAAGGAAGGAGAAAAATTTGCAGCAGTGGTGGAGATTATGACGCCGGAGGCTGTGTGTCCCATTGCGGTGGAATATGCTTCTGAGGAGTTAGGTAAGGCCGTATATCTGGGTGATGGAGAGGGGTATATCAGTTCTGATAACAGGCACTGGGAGCGAGTGGAGGAAGAACAGAACAGCAACCTTTGCTTAAAGGTATATGCGGATAGGGATGAGGGAGAGAACGAATGAAGAATTCGATCATTTTTGCGACAGGAAACCAGGGAAAGATGAAGGAAATCCGGTTGATTCTGGCGGATTTGGGAATGGAGATTCTTTCTCTGAAGGATGCCGGAATTGAGATAGAGATTCAGGAGGACGGAAAGACCTTTGAGGAAAATGCAATTATAAAGGCCGGGGCAGTTATGCGGGAGACAGGGACTCTTGTATTGGCGGACGATTCAGGATTGGAGATTGATTACCTGAATGGAGAGCCGGGAGTGTATTCTGCCCGTTATTTAGGTGAGGATACTTCTTACCGGATAAAAAATCAAAATTTGATAGATCGCCTGGAAGGGGTGCCGGCGGAACGGCGAACAGCTCGTTTTGTGTGTGTCATAGCAGCGGCATTTCCGAATGGGAGGATCTTGACGGCCAGAGGAAGCATAGAGGGAATCATAGGATATGAGGAGCGGGGAGAAGGCGGCTTTGGGTACGATCCGATTTTCTGGCTGCCGGAGTATGGCTGCTCTACGGCTGAAATGACTATGGAGAAAAAGAATGAACTGAGCCACAGGGGGAAAGCCCTCCGGGCCATAAAAGAAAAGCTTAAGAGGGAAGGAATAGGATGAAGATATTGATTGTCAGTGACACTCATGGACGAGATGCAACATTGAAGCACTTATTGGAGCAGGTGAAGCCTATTGATATGCTGATTCACTGCGGAGATGTGGAGGGCAGTGAAGAATATATTCACAAAATAACAGACTGTCCCGTTCATATGGTGGCCGGAAATAATGATTTTTTTTGTGATTTGCCTAAGGAAGATGAGTTTCTTATCGGGAAATATCGTGTGCTGCTGACTCATGGACATTATTACTATATTACTATGGGAACCCATATGATCAAGGAGGATGCCAAAGCCAGAGGCTTTGATATTGTTATGTTTGGTCATACCCACCGGCCTTATTTGGAGCAGAATGACGGGATTGTGGTTCTGAATCCGGGAAGCTTGTCTTATCCCCGGCAGGAGGGCCGCAAGCCCAGTTATATGATTATGGATGTGGATCGGAATGGAGAAGCACATTTTACAATTAATTATATAAAAAAATGATTGACATTTAAAAAATCGTATAGTACAATATAACATGCGTCACGAAGGGATGTAGTGGTGAGCAGTTTCGGGGTGTGGCTCAGCTTGGCTAGAGCGCCTGGTTTGGGACCAGGAGGTCGCAGGTTCGAATCCTGTCACCCCGACTGATGCGGGTGTAGTTCAATGGTAGAACACCAGCCTTCCAAGCTGGACACGTGGGTTCGATTCCCATCACCCGCTCTTTTTATTTGTTAAGGAAGCCAGTAAAATCAAGGCTTCCTTTATTTTTTGCCTTGAAAAGTTTTGATTACACTTGATTACACTTTTCAGACGCTATTTATTAACCAGTGCTTTTTCAAAAAGATTCTCTGTTTCAGAATTTGTCATACGATTGAAGCAATAATTATTGTAAGTAGTACGTTCTGATGCATGTCCGACTTGTTCCCTAATACGGTTAATATTAACACGGCCATCAATAAGTAAACTTATATTCGTTTTTCTTGCCTTGTGACAGCCCTTTTCTGCTATGCCAATATGGCGGCAGTATTTTCTGATACGAGTATCTATACTTTTGGAATGAATCCGGCCGTCGGCATTTAAGAAAAGAAAATCATTATCTTTGTAACCATGCTCTTGATTACACAATTCGATCTGCTGAATGATTTTCTTTGCAGTACTGGTAAGGTAAACATTTCTGTTACCGGCTTCACTCTTGGTATGTTCCACAATTTCAAAACGTTGTGTAGCCCAAGAGCCATCTGGTAATTGTTTGGTAGTTCTTATCTCCATACGCTGGACATGAAGATAATTTCCAGAAATATCGGTGCTTTTAATAGCAACAATTTCACCTAACCGTAAACCTGTCTGAAAGAGTAGCGGTATAGCTAGACAGGCAACATTTTCTGTCTGCTGGAAATCTTCATAAGCTTCTCTTTCAATCTCTGGCTGTTCGTTTGTTAAAAATACCTGTGTTGCGTCATCCGGCTTTCTTTTTCGGAAAAACAGCTTATAATCAATCTTAACTTTTTGGAAAGGATTTTCTGTAATAATGCCTTTCTGGCAAGCCAGGTCAAGAGACCCTCTTAAAATAATTGAAAGATTATAATAAGATTTTTTTGTAAGCTGATTTTCTCTAATCTTTTTCAATGCCCATTCTTCCAGAGTATCATAATCCAGTTTTACAAGGGGAATGTCAATGATTGCATCATTAAGATAATAATTTTCCCAATCACTGTGTATACGCCGTATGTACATGGAAGATGTGGTTTTTAATTTTTTATAGTCAAGCCATGTCTGGTAGAATGTACGCAGAGTAATTTTTTTTAGTGAAACGTTTTCGGCCAATCCTTTGTAATAAGCGATTATTTCAGCTTCAATCTTTTCTTTTGTACTTTTTGCAATGAGCCTCCTTTTATTCTTCTTTGTATCGTCGGGGAGATATGTACGCCAACGAGTGTCCGTACCTTGCCAAATGTCAAAAGAGTGTTGTTCTAAATATTTTCTATTAGTCATTTTCTCGATTTCACTTTTGGCATCCTCTATAGATATTTTACTATATTCTAGCAGAAAAGACAATAAATCATCATTATAGTTTCTCTTCATATGTCCTCCCAATCTTTTAAGACTGGGATTCCAAAAGGGTAGTGCTGTATGTTTACGGATATCTTTTGTAGGGAATCCCTTTGTTGCTTTATGCTTCTTTGTCAGATATAAGCTGGAATGAATCACAGCTTAATTTTAGGCCATGCAGAGTTTCATGGCTATATGCCGATATTAATATGCTCGGCACATGAACAGGCACTATATGCTGTTCACGCAACCGCCTGCGAAGCTCTTTATAACGTTCCTCAACCTCTGGTGATAAATCATTCACATGGAGAGTGAGTATACTTTGTCCTATCAGCACATGAAGGACAATCCTAGAAAATCTATATGGTTTCCTCTTTTCTGCGCCGCTACAAAGCAACGTGGTGCTCTTATCGTGGGATAGTCCAGCCGTTCCTACCTCTATAGCTGAAAGTTTTTTCCCGTGTGATATAATCATATTGTTTCCCTCCTTAAAATTTTTGCTTTCTTTTGTTTTATAACCATCCCCCTCCATTGGATGATAGTAAAATCTTAAATCACAGAATTTCATTATTTGATGATTTTTCGGAATGTACGATAAAAATAAAACCTTAAAGGAGGGTGCAGTATTGGGCGGAGACAAGGACAGACAGGCCAGGGGCTGGCAGATTACCATTAACAACCCGAAAGATAAGGATATGGGGCATGATAAGATTAAGGAAGTTTTAAAAGCCATCCCGTCAATGGTATATTGGTGTATGTGTGATGAGGTAGGGGAACAGGGCACAGAACATACCCATATCTACATCAAGACAAGGAATCCCATAAAATTTTCTACATTGAAAAATAAATTTCCTGCGGCGCATATTGAGAAAGCACAGGGTACGCCACAGGAGAATAGGGACTACATAAGGAAAGAGGGAAAATGGGAAGATACCGAAAAGAAAGAGACCAATCTTGTAGATACCTTTGAAGAGTGGGGAGAACTGCCGAAAGGGCACAAGGGAAAGCGGAGCGATTTGTCTATCCTTTTTGATATGATAGAAAACGGTATGTCCAATTCTGAAATACTGCGTCAGAATCCCGACTATCTGAAATACCTCAACCATATAGAGAGGACGAGACAGGCACTTAGGGAGGAAGAATTTAAAAATAGGTGGAGGGAGATAGAATGTTTTTACGTATTCGGGGAAACGAACACTAACAAGACAAGAACATGGATGGAAAAGTACGGATATGAAAATGTATACCGAATCACAAATTATAATGGCAATGCGGTATGGGACGGGTACAGGGGACAGGATGTGATCATCTTTGAAGAGTATCGAAGCCAGATTCTAATATCAGAACTTCTTACATGGTGCGAGGGCTACCCGAATTGTAGCCTGCGTGCGAGATATGCGGATAAAGTAGCCTGTTTTACAAAGGTGGCCTTTATTAGCAATATCCCACTTGAGGAACAGTATCCCAATGTGCAGGAAGATTCCCCAGCCACATGGAGGGCATTTTTGCGCCGCATACAAAAGGTATACCATCATATCACAAAAGATAATATAATAGAATATAAATCCGTGGATGATTATATGCACAGGGGCGAGGGATTCCAGCCGCTGACAGATGGAATAGAGACACCATTTGAAGAAGCGGAGGAATACAGGCAGGAGGAAATGCCTTTTGACTTATAAGAAAAAAGCACCTGTAAAAAGGTGCTTTTACCTTGCTATAACGGTCTGTTGGAAACCACTGTTAATTTTACGTTGGTCTCCTGGTCTGTCACTTTTAAGACCTTTACCCCGTACCACAAGTTAGGATACATTATCAACAATTCCTCTGGAAAGTAATTCTCCATCAGAAACTGACCATATGTAACAATGTCATTGTTCATATTATCACATATGGATTTGCATATAGTCAGCGCGATTTTTTCGGATTGCTCTTTATCTATAGTATAATAATATAAAATTTCATTCTTTTGTATCTCATACGATACTGGACGGATATTTTGTAATGTCCGCACCGCTATCAATTTTGGATAGCTTGATGTGCTGAACACGTCAAACAATTCCTCCCGTAATTTTTTCTGATTCATAAGAATCTTTAACTCACGTTCCGTTTTGATTCTTATTTTCTCTTTTTTCAGATATTTCTGGTGTGCCTGTTTGCACCAGTCTTTCAAGCAAATAAGCAGTGGGAGCAAAAATTCTTTTATCTTTTGTAGATAGATTTTTAATGATTCATTACTCATAAAATATATCCTCCTTGCCATTTTTGGCTTTGAACATATTGAAACGCAAGCGGATTATCGACATATACAATGTCAATGCGCCATATGCCCTTAGATTCCTCTACCCTGTCTATATACAGAGGTTCTACAATATCATAAATTGTAGAGCCGCCCATATATGGACGGAGTATCTTGTCGCTGGGGAGGATGCAGTATTGAAGATACTGTTGCATAATTTCCCTTGTTTCTTCTAAGGAATATTTTTCTGGCAGTATATCAAAAGAATGGAACGCAAAACGCAATATAGTTATCCCATCTTTTTCTATCAGATTTACTGGTATCTCTGTAGGGGATTCCCACGGATATATTCCGAACAATCTGGAATAGTACGAGGCTGTACTCCAGCCTGCATGTAGAATATGCAGATACTCTATTTTATCTTTAGTTAATTTTTTTGCGTTGCTTTTCATAGCGTTTTTCCTTTCTACTATAATGATGGGGGAGGGGGGTGCAGTATCCCCCATCATCGGGTTAATAGTTACTTAAAAATCTACTTCGTTTTGGACTTTATACTCAAAGTCCAGTGCAGAGCCGGAAACTCCACTTATTGGATAGTCACTGTTGCTCTTCCCCTTCATGGCAAAGGCCTTTAGCTTAAGCCCAGAAAATGTAACAGTTACTGTCACATCATCTGAAAGGGCATCGTTTAGGGCGGTGACTTTTGCCGCATGTTCCTTTCCGACCTTGATCTTGATAATATCCCCATGATTTGCACAGCAGTGCAAACTATAGGAATCAATATCCTTTCCCCATGTGCCCTCATCAAGGCGGACACGGTTCACAGAGGTTTCTACAACCTCCATGTCTTTTTTGCCTGCGGTTGTGTTGACATTCGCTAATGTCAACCTTAAGTTTTTCAACTTCATAAGTGCTCCTTTCTTGCACCCCTTGATTTGATTGTAGCAAACGAAAAGTTATCATTTGATGAAGCAAACAGGATATCCGTTGTGGGGGATATCCTGCTTGTTTTTACTTTTTTATTCAATTAGATTCAAAGCGATTGTACGTATTCTGGCTTTGAAATTACTTGCGCTTTTGTTTTTGGCTGTTTTCTCGCATAAAACTTCATCTAAAATATCTTGCAATTTTAAAGCGCCTTTTAGTGGTTCTTTACCTACAACATAATTATTTATGTCGCAATAATATTCTACAATAATGTCACCGCACAATGCATCTTTTTCGGGAAATTCAGAAACCCATTCTTTTACCAGCGCAGACCATTCATCAAACTCAAATTCGATACGGGCTTTGCGCTCATTTAGGTTTTTTAATTTCTCCTTCCTTTGCTCATCCCAAATTCTGGTCATGTCTTTAACTTCTTGTATTCGATTGACAGTATCCCAGTATGATTGCTTCAATCCCTCTAATAAGTCCAGCGTATGGTATCCAATTATTGGATTTGACAAGGCGGTCTGATTCATGGTAGAATCAGTGTTGACAGTTACATTTTTCAAATCTTGTTTTTTCATAGTTTGTATCTCCTTTTCTTGAAATTTTTTAAAGATACAAACTCATACCAAGTAGGTCTGCAAACACGTCTGTTCACTGGGGAAATGCATACAGAAAAATTTACGAATTTATTGAAAAATTTTTAGGGTTTGGGATGCATAGAGATAGAAAAATCAAAAGAACTCATTAAAAAGCACTTATTTACAAATTGTGCATAAGTAATGCATACAGATTTTAAAATGAATGTATACCCCCATTTAAGCAGGAAAATTACAGATTGTCTATTTTTTAACGAAAAAAGGATGCTCCTAAGCAGATAGGAATATCCTTTTTCTGATTTATGAAGTTACAATTAGGGAATACAGATACAGGATATGGGGGCTAGGTGTATCTGGCAGAAAGGTTGATAGATGGGGAGGGAGGGGGGTA
Organism: Candidatus Merdisoma sp. JLR.KK006; assembly: GCF_036941035.1. Taxonomy (NCBI): domain Bacteria; kingdom Bacillati; phylum Bacillota; class Clostridia; order Lachnospirales; family Lachnospiraceae; genus Candidatus Merdisoma; species Candidatus Merdisoma sp. JLR.KK006. The sequence goes on from NZ_JAYMNS010000006.1 coordinate 16,828, forward strand.
TAGATACAAAAATATAAGGAGGACTGGTAATACTTGCAGTCCTCCCCTAAAGCCGCTTCGCTCTGGATTGCCAGTGTAGGCTCGTGACGCTCCGCACTTCGTTCGCCCTGCTCACTGCGTTGCTTTGCTTCTCGCCCACACTTTGGCAATCTTTTTAGTTTGTACATTCAAAGTGTTTTATTTTGTATGATTACCTCGTGTACACTCAAAGTCTCTCATTTCATCTATACATATCACATGTTTACCTTTGCATTTTCTGCATGTGCATAAGAAATACTTTTTGTTTTTAAATGCTCCTACGTATTGACAATTTTTATACTTTGGATGTGGTATATATCCTTTTTTAAAATTTGTATAGTTTTTATGATATACTATTGTTCCATCTTCAAATTGAACATCTATATCATGGGAGTTTATGTATTTTACTAATTCCATTTCTAAACCGTTTAGAGATATATTTCTTTCCCCTAATCTGATAGAAGCATAATCTATAGTTTTTTTGTTTCTATAATACTCTATAATTTGTTCATCTGTTAAGTCGGAATGTTTGGCTCTGAATTTATATGCTTTGCTACAGTCAATATTATTATCCCTACATTTTTTCGCAAAAGAATTATTCATTAATCTGTAACCTCGTCTCTTTGTATTTTATCTATAATTGCATTTAGTATATCATCCACAAATAAATCTAACAATATGTTTTATATTTCTAAGTGCTTGATTTTTGGCACAAAAAAAGGTTGATACAATGTATCAGTATCAACCTTGTTAATGGGTTATGTAGATCTACATAGGTTGTAGGATTTACTTTTATTCGAACTGCAACTCTCCACAACCTGCTAACAAGAACAGACTTGTTGTTATGAATAATACTAATGTAAATAATTTCTTATGTTTCATGTTGTTCTCCTTGTATTACATGTTTACTCAAGTGATACTTCGTCTAGTATGTGCTATCAGCTCAATATTACTCGAATTCTACTTCTATACCACTGCCAGAGCCCGCTCCACCGGATACGGGGAGGTCTGAGAACATTCCACCTTGCTCACCAAAACCTACGCTGCCTGGGTCACTTCCACCAGAGGGCTGGCCTCCGCTAGAACCTCCATTTGAGGCTGGGGGTTGGGTAGTGCTACCGTTGCCTCCACTGTTATTGGTGTTGGTGGATTGCTGGGGTTGGGGCTTGGTTCGGGAGACTAGCTTGGCACTGACCATTTGGGTACTGCCATCCTCGGTTTTGAGGACTAACCACTCCTTGTCTCCATCAGCTACTTTTCCATTACATACTATCTCTTGTGCATAGGATAAACTCCCTACTTTGTCATAGTCTGTTCCGGGACCTCCTCGGAGATTACAATTAGTCGTAGCATACATTGTAACTTCATCCATTGGAATTATTGTGTAACCTAAATCTGGCTCTGGTTCCGGTTCCGGCTCAGCTATAGGCTCTGGCTCTGGTTCCGGCTCCGGTTCTGGTTCAACTATAGGCTCTGGTTCTGGTATTTCTGTTTCTTCTGGTTCTTGTATTTCTACTGCTTCAGCTATAACAGGCTCCTCTTTTTTTCCACAACCAGAAATTAGCATACTAGCAATCATTAAAGATAAAATGATAGTAATTATTTTGTTTTTCATATCACGATTTTCCTTTCATTTGTTCTACAAATCTATTTTACTACAATATTTATTGTAGCATATAGCACATATATGTGCAATATTCATTTTCTGGCTGTTCATTCATAATAGTAGTAGGATGCGAGAAAGGCAGTTGCTACTTATGATTGATTACAGCCCGTTATGGGAGACCATGAAAAGGAAAGAAATCACACAATATAAGCTGATAAAAGATAAAGTGTTGGACAACAGGGTATTAGATACCCTGCGGAAAAACAACAACATCACCATGTTGACGCTTGAAAAATTGTGCCATGCTTTGGACTGTACCCCTAACGATATTGTAAGATTTCCAACTGATGAATAGCTTGCGTGCGGCGGCTCTGGGTTTCTGCCGCCAAAATTGAAACATGCTCGCTATGGCTCGCTCAATTTTGGAACGAATCCACATTCTGGCAGGTGACGGAAAAATTGTCTATATCACGGAAAAGATGCGATACAGATAATTTTCCCTGTTTTCGCAAGTTGGGAGAGTGCTTCTAAAACCTTTTGCTATATATTTAAGTATTGAAAATTTTTACATCAAATATTAAAAGCACAATCAAGGGATATGCCAGTAAAATGCTTCTGGACATATCCCCTTCCCTATTATGTTGTGGCTCCGTCCGTTGTGTAAAGGTGTCCGGGTTGTATTTTTTATCCCGAAAAGAATGGATAAAAAATCTCCACCCCCAAGTCTGGCACCTTGACACACTGTTTTTTTAGATAAAGATATTGATTTTATAAATCTTTATCCATCTTTATCTATGTTATATAAATATATAAATATTAGATAAAAATGATTGACAGAACTAATTTTTTATGATAGTATAATCAAGCGTCACGAAAGGATGTAGCTAAGGTGGAGTGCTGGTTGATTACACTTGTGATTACACTGGCATGGAGGATGCTAAAAGCGCCTTTCTACCTAAGTTTATTTGAGTGGGCTGGGGTTCGATTCCCATCACCCGCTTGTGCTCCGCACTTAGCGAGATATTTTTGAGCTTAGTAGATGTGATGCTCTGTTTGTGTTCGTAGCTCAGCTGGATAGAGCAACGGCCTTCTAAGCCGTGGGTCGGGGGTTCGAATCCCTTCGAGCACATGCGCCAGTACTTGGCATTATGGTGGGTATAGCGCAGTTGGTTAGCGCGCCAGATTGTGGCTCTGGAGGCCAAGGGTTCGAATCCCTTTATCCACCCTTGCGAAAGCAATTTTGGGCTATCGCCAAGCGGTAAGGCACAGGACTTTGACTCCTGCACTCGCTGGTTCAAATCCAGCTAGCCCAGTCAGGGCATGCAAGACAGTCCTGTATCCCGAATATATGGAGCATTAGCTCAGTCGGTAGAGCACTTGACTTTTAATCAAGTTGTCCGGGGTTCGAATCCCCGATGCTTCATGGAGAGGCCGTAAGCAACGGTGGTTGACTTGCGGTCTCAATTTTTTTGTACAAGCGGATATGGCGGAATTGGCAGACGCGCTGGATTTAGGTTCCAGTGGGCGACCGTGCAGGTTCGAGTCCTGTTATCCGCATCTGGAAAAGAAATTGGAAAGAGCCTTCTGTAAGACGGAAGGCTCTTTTCTGAATAAGTATGTTCATTAACAGAAAATGAAGGAAAAGTGTATGCGGATAGAAGGAAAGACAAGAAAGATTCTGTTGGCAGTTTTGATTTTGGGGGCATTTCTGTTTCTTGCTGAGCATCTGTTTTGCGACCGGTGGGGGCTGTAGCAGTATGATTTCATGTGGTCTAAGTGGCAGTTAGACTCCGAAGAATGGGTTGTTGACAAGATTATAGATGCCAGAATCAATGGGATTGGCAATTATAATGGTATGATGGTGGAGTATCAGCAGCAGATAGGCTTTGCAGGCATGCTTTTTTCTGCAGTAGATAAGCTGGCAGCTCCTCACGCAAGCTTCACAGATCCAATTCCCAAGGATGTGATGTGTGGCCTTAATGTGGTGATATTCTCCGTTCTGTTTTTCATCCTCTTGTATTGGCTGTACCGGGAATTTGGTTTTTGGACTGCCGGAATTGTCTATGCAACCCTGCTTTTTACAAATTGGACCGGATATAGTACAAGAAACATTTACTGGGTAACCTGGACCATGATTTTGCCCATGATTGTACTTCTGATACTGATGATGTGGGAGGAACGCCATAGCAGAATGAAAAACGGATGGCTTTTCCTGTTATCTTGTCTGACCATTTTTCTGCGCAGCGCCTGCGGCTATGAATTTATCAGTTGCGTTATGGTAGCATTGGAGCTGCCGCTCATCTATTATGCAATAAAGCAGGCATGGGGATGGAGGATGTATTTAAAGCGAGCTTTTATTGCGGGAGCAGGGGCAATAATAGGCTTTGCAGGAGCGCTTTTTGTTAACCTGGCTTTAATGGCAGGGCTGCGGGGGTGGAAGGATGCGGTAGATTATATGGTTTTTATCAGTGCCCGGCGCACTGGCTATGTGACGCTGAATAGCTTTGATTCAGATGTGCTGAAGGCATTTGATGTACCGCTTTTAGATGTGTTTAAAATGTACTGGATGGGAGATTGGGATGTACCGCTTTTTGGAAACTGGCATTTGAGCTTTTTGATTCCTCTGTTTTTTGTACCTGCCGCTGTCATGCTGGTGCTCATGTTGATTCAGGAGAAAAATCGTCGGAAAATTACAGGCTTACGGTTCCGGATGGAACCAGATGAGCGGAAAACATTCGGACTGATTCTGGTAATGATTGTATCTCTGCTTGGGCCGGTATCCTGGCTGGTATTAGCAAAGGGACATGCTGTACATCATCCTCACATTGATTATGTAATTTTTTGTCTTCCGTTTACCATGATAGGATTTGCGTCTACGGCACAGATAATAAAATGCTGGGTGGAGCAGGCGGTGAAATATGCTAAGGAAAAGAAGTAAATATTTGATTTATGCGCTCATGGGTGCAGCAGCTTTTCTGGTAATTTATGGGACGGATGCTCTTCATGTAACTTTTGACTGGTGGATTCTGAACGGATATGTGGAGGATGATATTATTCAGCACTATGCCGGATGGATGGCTTTTCGGGCGTCCGACTGGAGCTTTCCCCTGGGGCTGGCAGGAAATCTGGGATATCCGGAGGGAGTTGTGATCTCTTTTACAGATTCCATTCCCCTTGTGTCTATAGCTTTTAAATGCTTGTCCGGAATTCTTCCTGAGACTTTTCAGTTTTTTGGCTTGTATGTGCTGTTTTGCTTTATGATGCAGGGGCTATGTGCAGGCTGCCTTATGGAGCTCTTTACAGAAAAGCAATGGGGAATTTATGGATCCGTAGTTTTGTTTGTGTTTTCTCCCATTCTTATTGAGCGTGCTTTTCGCCATACAGCTCTGGCTTCTCAATGGCTGATTTTGACGGCGCTGTATTTTTACTTTCGATCTCGAAAAAGCGGAAAGTTGCCATGGGGATTTTTGCCCTTACAGGTTCTTGGGGTAGGACTGCATCCTTATTTTGTACCTATGATATGCGGAATTTTGGCGGCGTGGGCGCTGGAGCGTCTGGTGCAGAGAAGATGGGCAGAATGGAAAGAGACAGCAGCTTTTCTGGCGGGAAATCTCTTTGTGCTTTTTTTGGCAGGATATGTAATTGGGGTGTTTGGAAACGGAGTATCAGGGACTGCTGAAGGGTTTGGATATTACTCCATGAATCTGAATGCTCTTTGGAATCCCAAGAGTCTGGGAGTGGATGGCTGGTCTTCTGTTCTGCCCATACTGGAGCAGAAGGCAGGCAATTATGACGGCTTTAATTATCTGGGACTTGGTGTGCTGCTTTTTGGAGTATTAGGGATCGGGAAAATGATGATAAGCCTGAAACGGGAAAAGAGGTTCGGAAAATTTTGCAAGAGCTATATAGGCTTGATTCTGTTTTCGATTTTTTGTGTGCTGTTTGCATGGAGCAATGTAATTACATTTAACGGAACAACACTTTTTACTATTCCCCTGCCGGAAATGGTTCAGCGGCTTTGTTCCGTTTTCCGTGCCAGCGGCCGGATGTTCTGGCCGGTCTATGAGCTTTTGTTCCTTTTGGCTTGTCTTACAGCAATCCGGTTTCGGGGCAGGGCGGGAATGGCAGCTTTGTCAGCTCTTTTAGTTGTTCAGGTTTTTGACTTGCTGCCGGCATTAAACCAAAAGCATGGCTCCATTGATGAGAATCATATGGAGGCAGGAAGCTATAGAGCAGATTTTTTCCTGTCAGAGGATTGGAGTCAGGTGTTGGATGCATATGACCGGACGGAACTGCTTAATTATCACCATGACTACAGTCTGGCGGCACTTTTTATGAAACATCAGGTAAAATCCAATATTCTTCCGGCTAATCGGGGAGATTTTGAGAAGGCCAAAGAACGCTGCAGAGAAATGACTCTCCAGCTTTATCAGGGACAGAAAATGGAAGAAGGAGTTCTGTATCTGGTCAGAGACTCTGTTTTGGCAGAACAGCTTTCCTGGAATCTGAACGAGGATTTGGCAGCATACGATCTGGGAGGATATATAGCCTTTGGAGAGCAAAGGGCGGATTTGGCAGTGAAGGAAGCTGTTTTTTCCCGGAAACCAGGGAAGTTTGCTGCCATCGAGGAAGGCAGTACAGATTGGTTATACTTAAGAAAGGCTGAGGAAGATGAAATTCTGCTTCCGGCTACAGAGGTTCTGGAATGGGAGCTGTCTCAGGCAGAGGGGCTGAAGCTGGGTGATGAGACAGTGAAGATAGCAGGAATTGAACGATATTCCAATGAAAATATTCGGGACTACTTTTATATAAAATGTGAGGGAAATGTAGATTTGGAAGAGTGGGAGCATGCGGCAGAGATAGAGATTGTTTACACAGATTAGAGAAGGGAGCAGCATATGAAAACAGCTTTAGTAGGATATACAGGATTTGTAGGGTCTAATTTGTTATCCGCATATGAGTTTACAGATCTTTATCATTCAAAAAATATTGAGCAGGCTTATGGCACCAGGCCGGATCTGTTGATTTATGCCGGTGTCAGGGCAGAGAAATTTTTGGCAAATCAGGAGCCGGAGAGGGATCTGCAGACGGTAAAGGAGGCATTTTCCAATATACAAAAGATTTGTCCAAGGAAGCTTGTCTTGATATCTACGATTGATGTATATAAAACGCCGGTCTTAGTAGATGAAAACGCTGCAATTGATACAGAGGGTCTGCAGCCTTATGGCAGGCATCGCTGCCTGCTGGAGCAATGGGTACGTGAAGCGTATCAGGATGCGCTGATTCTCAGGCTTCCCGGACTGTATGGAAAGAATATTAAAAAGAATTTTATTTACGACTTTATTCATATGATTCCTTCCATGCTGAGAGAAGAAAAGTATCTGGAGCTGCAGGCAGGGGGCAGCTTTTTGGATTCTTATTATGAAAAACAGGACAATGGCTTCTATAAATGCCGGCCTCTTGCGGCCGGAGAGGAAGAGGAACTAAAGAATTGGTTTCGCTCGGCTGGCTTTTCTGCACTGAATTTTACAGACAGCCGCAGTGTATTTCAGTTTTATCCCTTGTCTATGCTGTGGGAGCATCTGAAGAAAGCATTGGAGCTTGAACTCCCCGTAGTGAACCTGGCTACGGAACCAATAGAGACAGGTGAGCTTTATTACAGTCTGACCGGAGAGAGCTTTGTAAATGAGATTGCTCAGACTCCCGCACACTATGACTATCGAAGTCTTTATGCCCAAATGTTGGGGGGAGAAGGGGGTTATCTGCTGAAAAAGGATTTTGTTATGAAAGATATAAAAAGATTTGTGTACAGATAAAGGAGATGTTAAAAGGCAGCAAAGCAGGAGTACGGAAAGTTTAAATATGGCAGGAGCTTACGGATTGTAAGCCCCTGCCATATTTTTAAATAATATTTTTAATAAATCGGAGTTTCCTTTAAAAAAACTGATTTTTGTAGGCGTCTTCTGCCCCTTGGGATAGGCCCGTGTTACCGGAACTTCGCAGGTACGCAGCCCAAGCTGTGAGGCACGTACGGACAGGTAAGCAAGCAATTCATATCCCATAAAGATATCCCGAAAGGGCTGCACCTTAGGATGCTTCAGGTAGGTGCGTGAATAGGCGCGGAAGGCATTGGTGGTATCTGTAAAACGTCTGCGGGCAGTAAGAGAGATGACAGGGGCGTGGAGCAGTACGACGGAAATATGCCGGATCAGGGGGGTACGGACGGCACGTCCGCCTTTGATAAAGCGAGACCCCTGTACAAAATCATAGCCCTGCTCCAATTTCTCCAAAAACCGGGGAATATCTTCAATGCTGTCTTTGTTGTTACCGTCTATGGTTAGAATTCCCTTGTAGCCGCGCTCAAGAGCCCACCACAGCCCCATACGAAGCTGTGCACCCTGCTTTCCGGCATCCTCCTTGACCAGAAGTGTATTTACCCCGAGAGAGCGAAGAAGACCTTCGTCAGTAGAACCGTCAGTGGAGCCGCCGTCACAGAGGATAATATCTGTAAGCTTCGGAATGCCGTATCTTTTTGCCCGTTTCAACTCTTTTTGAATCCTGCCATTTTCATTAATAATCGGGATACAGACACAATAGTCAGACTGCTTTGGAGAAAACTCTGCAGCTTGAAAGCGGGGAACGCCATGCTGCTTTTCATAAATCATAAGAATACCTCTTTTCAAAAGTGAATTACTCTCAAGAACTTACTGTTCTCAGATTCGTGAGAATGTTCAAGTGACAGAAATTAGAACAGGCTGCGGATCCAGGTCATGATTTCCAAAAGCTTTTCCTGAGAATCCAAACGTCCCATTTCAATGGACAGGTATCCCTGCCAGTTTTTTTCCTGCCATGCATTCCGGATAAACTCTATCAGCCTGCTGTAGACATCCGTGTGGTCTTTTGTGAGACAGGTAAGCCCGGGTTCACTGATATGGATGTGCCCAATCAGAGGAAGCCATGAGGGAAAATCCTCCAGCGGCTCTTGATTTTCCAGAATTGTTCCAAGATCCAGATTAACAGCGATTCCCTTGCGGGCAGCAGGATCGGAAAGGGATGAGCGCATGTGCCGAACCAGGGAACATGCCTGATCGGTAGTGTTGATAAAGTTTGTATGGTAGAGAGGAGGATTGGCTTCTATGGAAAAAACAGTATGGTGTCTGGCGGCATAAACGGCTGTTTCCTGAAAAAATTCAAGAACAGGCTCTATGGCTGCATGCTCAGGCCGCTGCCGATTTTTTGGACAGCCAAATACCAGATTAGGGCATCCCATAGCACTGGCAAAATCAATGGCCTGTTTACTGTAGTCCAACAGCTTCCTTCTGTCTTTGGAAGTGCCGAAAAGGGACTCTGTGCGTCCGTACCAGATGGATTGCATAGAGCAGACGGAAAGTCCATAGTTTTCCTTTAACTGATATGCAAATTCACGGGCTTCCTCTAAGTGTTCGTAGGGGCGCTCAGGGAAGATGCGTGTGGGAGCAATTTCCAATCCTGCATAGCCAAGACTTTGCATGGCAGAATAAAGAAATGTATCTTGCTTTGAATCCCAGGCAATATTAGAAATAGACAAATTCATGGAAAGAACTCCTTTTCATGTAATGCTTTCCGCTCAAAATGAACGGTTTGCGTTCATTAGGAGTAGAAATTATACACATACTACCATTTTTTCGTTGAATATTCAACATTCAAATGGTATGCTTAAATGGATTATTATTCAAAATAATGTTAAAGCTGATAAAGGTGTGAATTGCAGCGTTATTCGCAGATAGGACAGAGGAAAATATGGAGAAATACGAGAAAGTGATCATAGGTGCAGGATTATATGGTCTTTATGCGGCGCTCTTTTGCGCAAAGCGGGGGCAGAGAGTATTGGTGCTGGAATGGGACAGCCAGGTCTTTGGACGTGCAACCTATGTGAATCAGGCACGTGTTCATATGGGCTATCATTACCCCCGTTCTCTGTCTACGGCATTAAAGTCAGCAGGGTATTTTGAACGGTTTAACCGAGATTACGGCTTTTGCATATTAAAGGAATTTTCCCAGGTTTATGCTACATCGGCCCAGTTTTCCTGGACAGATGCCAAACAGTTCCAAAAGTTTTGTCAGGCGGCGGATATTCGATGTGAGGAGATCAATCCGGAACGGTATTTCCGGCCGGGAATGTGTGACGGAGCCTTTCTGACTACAGAATACACTTACGATGCACAGATATTAAAAGACTATTTTCTGGAACAGCTTAAGAAGTATCCGGAGGCGGAGCTTTGCTGCGGAGTGCATATCCATAAGGTTATTTCGGATGGATCAGGCTTTATAGTAGAAATGGAAGACAGGGCTTCCGTATATACGGATTTCCTTCTGAATGCTTCTTATGCATCTGCCAATCAAGTGCTTAAGAAGGTAGAAGGGCTTAAAGGAGAGCCGTTTCGAATCAAGTATGAGCTTTGTGAAATAATATTGTGTACCCCTTCAGAGACATTGAGGCCGGTGGGACTTACGGTGATGGACGGGCCCTTCTTTTCCATAATGCCCTTTGGAAAGACAGGCTGTCATTCTCTGACTTCAGTAACCTTTACGCCCCATATGACCAGTTACGACAGCCTTCCAACCTTTCCGTGTCAGGAGAACAGCAAAGAATACTGCAGCCCCAATCAGCTTGGGAATTGTAATACCTGTTCGGCACGGCCGGTCAGCGCATGGCCGTATATGTCTCATATGGCGGAGAAATACATGAAGGAGGAATATGGATTTACCTATTCCCACTCATTGTTTTCTATGAAGCCAATTCTGAAAAATTCTGAGCTTGATGATTCCAGACCTACTGTGGTGCGCCGGATGAGTGAGGCTCCGGCCTTTGTCAGTGTTCTGTCGGGCAAAATCAATACAGTGTATGATTTGGATGAGGTACTGATGTATGATGGAAAATAAGGAAAAAAATTTTGTGTCGGCTGTGCTCTATGTGCACAACCAGGAGTTATATCTGGCCGATTTTCTGAGAAAAATAAATACAATTTTGAGAGAGAACTTTGAAAACTATGAGATTATCTGCGTGGATGATCGCAGCACGGACAAGAGTGTTCAGGTAATTGCAGAATTTGCGAAGAGCCTTGAGGAAGCCAGTGTAAGTATTCTTCATATGAGCTACTATCAGGGGGTGGAGCTGTCTATGAATGCAGGCATGGATTTGGCCATAGGCGATTTCGTGCTTGAGTTTGATAAGGTTTCCTGTGATTTTCCGGATGAATTGCTGATGCAGATCTATCGAACATCCCTGGAAGGCTTTGACATTGTAAGCGCTGCGCCGGAACGGGCTGAGAGATGGACTTCGAGGCTGTTTTACCAGGTCTACAACCGTGCGGCAGGCAAAAGGGCGATGCTGAGGACAGAAACTTTTCGGATCCTGTCCAGACGAGCGGTGAACCGGGTGCATTCCATGTGCCAGTCTATTCCCTATCGAAAGGCGGTCTATGCAAATTGCGGGCTGCAGATAAAAACCTTGACCTATAAACCTCAGGAACGAAAAGGTGTTATGCTGCCGGAGGAAAAGGAGATGCGTCGGGATATGGCGTTTAACAGCTTGATTCTGTTTACCAATTTGGGATATCAGGTATCCAGTCTGCTGGCAGGAATGATGATGCTGGCAGCTCTGTTTATCGGTCTCTATACAATAGTGATCTTTGTGGGTGCTAAGCCGGTAGAAGGATGGACTACAACGATGCTGTTTCTGTCATTGGCCTTTTTTGGGGTTTTTGCTATTTTTGCCATTATCATTAAATACCTGTCCATTTTGATTGACTTGGTATTTACAAAGCAGCAATATGCAATTGAGGGAATAGAAAAGCTTAAATAACAGAAAAATCAGGACAGAATTTGCAAAACAAATGTCTGCCCTGATTTTTAAGTGTTATCTCCGGTCTATTTTGTCATGAATCACTTCTTTGGGTCGTTCCATCAACTGTTCCGGTTTCGAAATGCCGCTCTTGATATGCTTAAAGCCAATGGCATAGATAAAACCGTCGCAGATGCGCTCATCCACTACAAACTTCATATTCAGATAAGTCTTACGACGCAGGTTTCCTTTCCGATCTAACTCATGAACCGTTTCCTTGCTCCCTATGGCTCCAAAGATAGAGATTGTACCGAATTCGTAGATATGGTGATACACCGGCTGCATTCCGATAGAGCCCATATTTGTGATAAAGAAGCTGGAATGGAAGGGACTTAAGCCTGTGATTTTCCTGGGAATTAAACCATAACGATCCAGAAATTTCAAAAGGGAAAAGACAAAGCGGATCAGCCATCCGGGAATCAGGGCCAGAGCCAGCTCCAGCTTGTCAAAATCATTTCGATTCTCATCCTCGGCAACCTTTTTGGTACGGTCAATGGGATTGGCCAATACTTCGATTTCTTTGACCACCTCCGGCAAAGTGGCATCCATCTCAAAACGGGGCATAATGGTAGTGCGCTCACTGTCCCTCTGCATTCCCTTCATAACTACCATAGAACCCTTCATTTCATTCCGGGCATAAATATTATTTCTCTGAATAAAACGGTTTAATTCAGGAACCTGGGAATAGGTACGCACGATTGCTGCAAAGACAATGTGATATAGGGTAAGACCAGGAATCTGGCTCTTGCGCATAGTATGTAAAAATTCCTGTGTATGGGTAATATCAATTCGATCCTCAAACAGTACCCAGCTGTCTGATTTGCTTCTCATTATATATGGAATCAGTTTCCCCATAGGATCCAGATTCCGCACAAGAAAGCCGTCATTCCGATCACCGAAACGGCGCTTTCTGCCTTCTAATGGTTTCATCTAATAGTGCTCCCTCCTGATTTTAACTCTGCATAACTCTAAAACAATTTTATACTAAACAGGAAATGCTTGTCAACAGGAAAGCCGCTATTGAAAAGATATACCAGTTTATGATATAGTGATAAAAGTCATTATTATTTACAATTGTGAGATGGAATGCTGTTCCTAGAATCCCCTTTTGAGGCTGAGCGGGATTGTGAATCAAGATAAAGAGTCAGGAGGCTTTGGAATGACTGTGTGGAAGAAGGTACTTGCGCTTACCATGAGCGGAATACTAGTTTTTGGAATGAGCGCCTGTAAAGGCAAAGAGCCAGAGGGCGATGAGATAGAGATAGAAGTGGCAGAGGAGCCGGAAGAAGCGGGAGAACCGGAAGAAACCATAGAGGTGGTCTCAGATCTGGAAGCAAGCATCTCCTGGTGGACTTACCCGGTGTTTGTCCAGGATGAGGGTCAGGAGGAAGGCGCTTATGAACAGACATTGATTCAGGAGTTTAATAAGAAATATCCCAACATTCGGGTAGAACTTAAGATGCTGGATTATACTCAGGGTCCGGATGAGGTCCAGGCATTGATTGACGGCGAGGGATTGGAACTGCCCAATGTTCTGCTGGATGAGCCGGGCCGCATTGGTATCTATGCGAAGGAAGGGGTTTTGACGGATTTGACCTCTATGTTTACGGAGGAAATGGCTGCAGATGTGGTCAGCGAAGGGATCTTAAGCGCCTGCAGAAACGAGGGAGCTTATGTAATGTATCCGTTTAGTGCGTCTAATTATGTGATGGCTTTTAACCGTTCTATGATTGAAGGATCCGGTGCTATTGAACTGATGAACCGGGAAGGGGCCTGCACCTGGACCACGGAAGCCTTTGAACAGGTATTGGAGAGGCTTGGCAATTCTCAGTTTAACGGAGGAATCCTTTACTGCTCAGGCATCGCCGGAGACTATGCCAGCCGTTCCTTCCTTACAAATCTCTATGACGGAAGCCTGATGAATGAGGATGGGACAGCTTATACCATGAATAGTGAGGCAAATCAGCAGGCATTAACCAAGGTAAAGGAGTGGATGGATAAGGGATGGGTTCTGAATGGATCCGGATCTACGGGAGCAGATGCCGTATCCTCCTTTGTGAATGGCGACAATTCCTTCTGCCTGCTCTGGAGTCTTCCCCAGGCATTGGCCAATGCCCAGGCACTCCAGGAAAATGGCGTGGAGGTAGTTGTGATGCCCTATCCTTCCGAAGACGGTGTACCGGAGCTTGAGTATATGCTGAAAGGCTTCTGTATTTTTAAGACGGAAGATGAGAAGCAAGAAGAGGCATCCCGTTATCTGGTGGACTTTTTGTGTAATGATGAAAGTAAAGCGGCGGAAAATGTGGTGCGAAGCGGAGGCTTCCCGGTCCGCACATCCATGGGAGATGTGTACGGCGGCAATGAGGAAGCGCTGCTTTATGAGGCCCTTCTCCCTTACAGCGGAACTTACTACAACCATGTAGAAGGCTTTGAGGAAATGAGAGTATATTGGTATCAGATGCTGGCAGAGATTCTGAATGGAGAATACAGCGTTAAGGAGTCAACAGACAGCTTCGTAGAATATGCCAATAAGACATTGGAACCAAAAGGGGAAGAAGAATGATAGGGATTCGCGGCGTGCGTGTGCTGGATCCGGCAAACGGGAGAGATGAGAAGCTTAATCTGGTCATTGCAGACGGAAAGATTGTATCTACAGATAAGATGATTTCAGAAGAGGACTGTAGCCAGATTCTGGAAGGGACCGGCCTGGTGGCGGCTCCGGGATTGGTGGATATACATGTTCATTTTCGGGATCCGGGACTGACCTATAAAGAGGATATTGAGACAGGGGCCCGTGCAGCAGCCAGAGGAGGTTTTACGACAGTAGTCTGTATGGCAAATACAAAGCCGGTAATAGACTCTCCGGAGATACTGTCTGAAGTGTTGGAAAAAGGGAAAAAGACCGGAATTCATGTGAAAAGCTGTGCTTGTGTAACAAAAGGGATGAAGGGAAAGGAACTGACAGATATGGAAAGCCTTCATGCCCTTGGGGCAGCCGGGTTTACAGATGACGGCATTCCGATATTGGACAGGGAGCTTTTGAGACAGGCCATGGAGACGGCGGCCCTCCTGGACGTTCCCATCAGTCTTCACGAAGAGGATCCGACGCTGATTGAAAATAACGGAATTAACCAGGGGGAAGTATCAAAGAAGCTTGGAATCGGCGGCTCACCTGCCATGGCGGAGATACGCCTTGTTAAGAGGGATTGCCTTCTGGCCGGAGAGACAGGGGCAAAGGTGAACATTCAGCATATCAGTGCGGCGAAAGCGGTAGAAGCAGTTCGGCAGGCCAAGGCAAGAGGGGTATGTGTGACAGCAGAGGCAACTCCACACCATTTTACATTGACGGAGGAGGCTGTGCTTACCTGGGGAACCTGCGGAAAGATGAATCCGCCTCTGCGGACAGAGGAAGATCGTCAGGCCATTATTGCAGGCTTAAGAGACGGAACGATAGATATTATAGCCACCGATCATGCGCCCCACAGTGAGGAAGAGAAAGCCAGACCTCTTACAGAGGCTCCCAGCGGAATCATTGGTCTGGAGACAGCATTGGCTCTTGGAATTACAGAGCTTGTTAAGCCAGGGCATTTGACACTGATGCAGCTTATGGAAAAGATGAGCCGAAACCCGGCTCTCCTGTATGGATTCGACTATCCGGGAATAGTGCCGGGAGCGCCTGCCGATCTGGTGATCTTTGATGAAAAAGAGCTTTGGACAGTGGAAGAATTTGCATCCAAAGCAGTGAACTCTCCTTTTCGGGGAAGAACCTTGCAGGGAAAGGTCCGCTACACCATTTGCGGCGGAGAGATTGTATATAAAGGGTAACATGTACAAAAGATAACTCCAAGTGTAAAAGAGATGCACTTGGAGTTACTTTTCGTTATCGGATACCTGCTGTGATTCTACCCATTTCTTTTTGAAACGGACAAATTCCCGAACTTCCTTTTGAACTTCCGAAGGAAGGGATTTATAATTGATTAACATACGTGCCTCGGCACCATTCAAAGGAATTGCGCTGGTTTCTGGTGCAATAGCGAAATGCTCATTGGCAGTGGAATCTGCAATCTGCTTGGCAGACAGATCCGCATAAAGCAGCATATCTACCGATACGCCATAAAAATCAGCCAGATAACAGACAGCTTCCAGATCCGGGAGTCCCTTTCCGTTTTCATATAAGGAATAGGTTTGGCGTGCAACGTGAATAAGTTCGCTGATATATTTTTGAGGATATTCATTTGCAATACGCAGTGCACGCATGTTGATTGCAATTCTTATTTCACGCATCCCATTGTTCCCTCCCGAAATGATGGGTATATTATATCAGCTTGCCCAAGCTTTTATACAAAATGGGAGGAAATATAGCATAATAAATTACATGTGTCATTTTAAAATGATAATATTGAAAGTCTCATAGAAAACATCATAAGGCAGCTATAAATATCAGGAAATCGGACGCTGGCTTAGGGTACTGTTGTGATATTCGGCAGACCAGGTAACTTCTTCTCCGAACCAGTCTGGGGGAAGAAAGGCATGAGCCTGTTCTTCGGAAGTAAACTCCACTTCTGCCAGAACCAGACCTTCAAAGGGAGCATCAAAGAGATCCAGCTCAATGGTCAGTTTGTCAGGAAGGGGGATGCGGAAGCGCTTTTTGCGAATCACATTGCCGTCTGCTTTCTGCTTTAAATGCTCATAGCTGTCGGAGGTTAAGGGCAGATTATATTCTTCCCGGCTCATAAGCCCTTTTGATTTATAGGTCAGGGTATAAGTATTATCACTTCGTCGGACACGGACTACCGGGTTTGTACATAGATAGGCTTGTTCCAAAAGCTGAAAAGGATATGCATCCAGATCTTCCGGAAGCCTGGGTATTAAAAATTTGCGTTCAATTTCCATATTCAAAGAGTTCCTTTCTTTTTTCATCTATTATAACGCAGCAGGCGGAAGGCATCCACAGAAGATTTGCGAAATGTCTGGATATTCTTTCGGATATTTGATAAACTGTATTCAAAAAACAGCAGGAGCCCATGTAACAGACGGCGAATGCAGAACTGGAATGAAATTGGAATGGAGGATATATAAAATGAAAAAAGTAAGTATTTTTCTTGCGCCTGGTTTTGAAGAGGTGGAGGCGCTGACGCCTATCGATCTGCTGCGCCGGGCAGGAGCACAGGTAACTATTGTATCAGTTCAGGCAGAAAAGGCGGTTACAGGTTCGCATCAGATTACCGTAGAGGCAGACACATTATTTGAAGACATGGATTTTGAGGATCAGGATCTGCTGATTCTGCCGGGAGGGCAGCCGGGCACCAACAATTTGAAGGCTTGTCAAAAGCTTCGCAGCCTTCTTGCGGATGCCGACAAAAAAGGGAAGCTTCTTGCGGCCATCTGCGCAGCGCCTGCCGTATTCGGAGATATGGGGCTTTTGAAGGGAAAGAAAGCTACCTGCTATCCTGGCTGTGAAGAGGGGCTGGTCGAGGCTGAATATCTGACAGAGCGCGTGGTGACAGACGGTAACCTGATTACCAGCCGAGGTGTGGGAACGGCAATTCCCTTTGCCCTTTCTCTGATTGAACAATTGTTTGGAAAAGAAAAATCAGAAGAAATTCGAAAAAGCATCATTTACGGCCATTAAAAGAAGAATTGCACTTCCTTTCATTTCCAGTATGCCTTTTAGAGGCTTTGCACACAATAGGTGCATGGAGGTGATAAAGATGGCAGAACAGTCTAAGACAAACCAGATGGCAGTTCCGGAAGCGAAGGCAGCTATGAACCGCTTCAAAGAGGAAGTAGCCAGCGAGCTGGGTGTGCCTTTAAAGGAAGGCTACAACGGTGATTTGACTTCTGCTCAGGCAGGTTCCATCGGAGGCGAAATGGTTAAGAAAATGATCATGAAGCAGGAACAGCAGATGAGCGGTAAATAAAAGAAAAAAAGAGAGCAGCCCCTTGTGTATCAAAATTGATGTGCAGGGGGCTGTTTTCAGATGACATAAAAAGGATTGATTCAAAACAGGCTTCGAGTAATCAAAGCCGCCGTTTTATTGTATGGGTGAAATATAATATAAACAGCGGATTAAGCCGCTATAATTGTGCATTATGAGACTTGATTTTCTCACAAAGCTTGTGTTATACTACTACAATGACTGTAAGTGTGTGAAGATTTATAGAGGTGTAACAAGCCGGATTCGCTACTGTGAACACCATGGGTGCGAACAGTAATCTGTTATGTAAAGATACAATTTAAGGAGGAGATAAAAAATGAGTTTACAAGTGGAAAAACTGGAGAAGAATATGGCTAAGCTTACTATTGAGGCGTCTGCTGAAGAATTGGAGCAGGCTCTTCAGAAAGCATACCTGAAGAATAAAAACAAGATCAATGTTCCGGGCTTCCGCAAGGGCAAGGTACCGCGCCAGATGATAGAGAAAATGTACGGACCGGAGATTTTTTACGAAGATGCAGCCAATGTGTTGATTCCTGACGCCTATGCGGCAGCGGCCGATGAGTGTGAGCTTAAGCTCGTGTCGCGTCCGACTATTGATATTGTTCAGATTGAAAAAGGACAGCCGTTTATCTTTACAGCCGAGGTTGCCGTAAAGCCGGAGGTGACTTTGGGGGAATATAAGGGCATTGAAGTAGAAAAGGCTGATACCACAGCCACAGAAGAAGAGATTACGGCAGAAGTAGATAAGGAACGTGAGAACAATTCCAGAACTATCACAGTAGAGGATCGCAGTGTTCAGGACGGGGATATGACTGTGATTGATTTCGAGGGCTTTGTG
Source organism: Candidatus Merdisoma sp. JLR.KK006 (assembly GCF_036941035.1). NCBI lineage: Bacteria > Bacillati > Bacillota > Clostridia > Lachnospirales > Lachnospiraceae > Candidatus Merdisoma > Candidatus Merdisoma sp. JLR.KK006. Next base: position 35,112 of record NZ_JAYMNS010000006.1, read on the forward strand.
GACGGAACAGCTTTTGAAGGAGGTAAGGGAACCGACTATCGTCTGACTATCGGTTCCGGTGCGTTTATTCCGGGTTTTGAAGAGCAGCTTGTAGGTGCTGAGCTTGGAAAAGAGGTTGAGGTCAATGTAACCTTCCCGGAAGAGTATCATGCAAAGGATCTGGCAGGAAAGGCCGCTGTTTTTAAGTGTACTGTAAAGGAGATCAAGGTAAAAGAACTTCCGGAAGCAGATGATGAGTTTGCAATGGATGTATCTGAGTTCGATACGATGGAAGAGTACCGTGCAGATCTTAAGAAAAAGATAGAGGAGCGCAAAGCTGCAGATGCCAAGGCGAAGAAAGAGGATGCCGTCATTGAGAAGATTATTGAGGGCGCCGTTATGGAGATCCCGGATGCGATGATCGAGACACAGGCCGAGTATCTGGTGGATGATTTCGCTCAGAGAATGCAGATGCAGGGAATGTCCATGGACCAGTATATGCAGTATACAGGAGCTACCATAGAGTCTATGACCAATCAGATGAAACCTCAGGCAAAGAAGCGCATTGAGAGCCGTCTGGTTCTGGAGGCTGTTGCGGCGGCCGAGAACATAGAGATTGGAGACGAGGCCATTGAGGCAGAGATGACTCGTATGGCGGAAGCCTACAAGATGGAACTTGATAAGCTTCGGGAGCTTATCAGCGAGGAAGAGAAGAAGAATATGAGAGAGGATCTGTCTATCCAGAAAGCTATAGAGCTGGTGACAGAGGCAGCAGTTGAGAAATAAGACGTGCTGCGTTTAGGAAAGAAATGAGGAGGAAATGATGAATATGAGTTTGGTACCTTATGTAGTTGAGCAGACCAGCAGGGGCGAGCGTTCTTATGACATATACTCCAGACTTCTGAAGGATCGAATCATTATTCTGGGAGAGGAAGTCAATGATGTAACTGCCAGTCTGGTGACGGCACAGCTTTTGTTTTTGGAGTCAGAGGATCCGGGAAAGGATATCAATCTGTATATTAACAGCCCAGGCGGCTCGGTAACTGCAGGCATGGCCATCTATGACACCATGCAGTATATCAAGTGTGATGTGTCTACCATTTGTATGGGAATGGCAGCCAGCATGGGTGCATTTCTTCTGGCAGGCGGCACAAAGGGCAAGCGTATGGCGCTTCCAAATGCAGAGATTATGATTCATCAGCCTTCCGGCGGAGCTAAGGGCCAGGCTACAGATATTAAGATTGTGGCGGATCACATCCTGCGTACAAAGAAAAAGCTGAATGAGATTCTTGCTGCCAATACGGGTCAGCCTCTGGAAGTAATTGAGGTGGATACAGAGCGTGATAACTACATGAGCGCTGAGGAGGCTATGAAGTATGGCTTGATTGACAGCGTGATCGCAAATCGGAAGTAAAGGGGCGAGAACAACTATGCCTAGAAACAATGATAATAATGTAAGATGCTCTTTTTGCGGAAAGTCGGGGGAGCAGGTAAGAAAGATGATTTCCGGACCCAGCGGAACCTACATCTGCGATGAGTGTATTGAACTCTGTTCCGAGCTTATCGAGGAGGAATTGGAGCTGGATGAGCAGGAGCTGGGGGATGAGGAGATCAATCTCCTGAAGCCTAAAGAGATTAAAGCATTTCTGGATGAATATGTGATTGGCCAGGAGGAAGCAAAAAAGGTTCTATCTGTAGCGGTTTATAATCATTACAAAAGGATTTTGGCAGTCAGGGATAAGGAGCTGAATGTAGAGCTGCAGAAAAGCAATATTCTGATGCTTGGGCCTACTGGGTCGGGTAAGACTTTATTGGCACAGACGCTGGCAAGGCTTTTGAATGTACCCTTTGCCATTGCAGATGCCACATCACTTACAGAAGCCGGCTATGTGGGCGAGGATGTGGAGAACATTCTTCTGAAAATCATTCAGGCAGCAGATTATGACATAGAGCGTGCACAGCACGGAATCATTTATATTGATGAGATTGATAAAATTACCAGAAAGTCAGAGAATCCATCCATTACCAGGGATGTGTCCGGAGAGGGCGTTCAGCAGGCGCTCCTTAAGATTCTGGAGGGAACCATTGCTTCTGTGCCGCCTCAGGGAGGCAGGAAGCATCCCCATCAGGAGTTTATACAGATTGATACGACCAACATTTTGTTCATTTGCGGCGGTGCTTTTGAGGGACTTGACAAGGTGATTGAGCGGAGAATGGATCGGAGATCCATTGGCTTCAATGCAGAGCTGTCGAAGCCCAACGAAGAAGAAAATGTGGGTAAGCTGCTTCGGCAGGTATTGCCGGAGGATCTGGTGAAATTCGGTATGATACCGGAGTTCGTAGGGCGTGTGCCGGTAACGGTGGCACTGGATGCTTTGACAAAGGAGGACATGGTACGCATTCTTGTAGAGCCGAAAAATTCCATCGTGAAGCAGTATAAGAAAATGCTGGAATTGGATGGAGTAAAGTTATCCTTTGAAAAGGAGGCTATTGAGGCCATCGCCGCAGAGACGGTAACAAGGAAGACGGGCGCAAGAGGCTTACGGGCAATTATGGAGCATATTATGATGGATACCATGTATGAAGTTCCATCAGACGAGAGTGTTACCAATTGCGTGATTACCAAAGAAGTCGTAGACGGAACGGGAAGTCCTGTAACTACTGGCAATGAAATGAGATTCCGGGCATAGCCTGGAATCTCTTTGTATAAACAGCAACACCTGAATTGTACACAGATGGATTTGCAGAATCATGGCTCAACGGTCATAAAGGGTGCTGCAAGGGTGTGTACTGTCCGGATACTGAGGAACTGGAATAAAAATAGGAGAGTGCGACGTGAGTGAATTGATTCAGATTTTACCAGTGGTTGCCCTTCGGGGAATGACAATTCTTCCTGACATGGTCATCCACTTTGATGTGAGCAGAGAACGCTCTGTGAAAGCCATTGAACAAGCCATGCTTCGAGAGCAGAGATTGTTTTTGGTGACCCAGAAGAATACACAGACTGAGAATCCGGGAGCAGATGATCTCTACCGGATTGGAACTATCGCTTCGGTAAAGCAGGTCATTAAGCTTCCGCATAACATTCTGCGCATCTTAGCCGAGGGGATAGAACGGGGCGAGATGTCCCATCTGGAGCTGGATGGAGATTATCCGGAGGCGGAAGTGGTCCGCTTTGAGGAAGAGGATCCGGAAAGCCTGCAGCCTGATATTCGGGAAGCTATGATAAGAAGTTTAAAGGAGACTTTTCATTCCTATTGTCAGGAGAGCGGCAAAGCCGGAAAGGAATTAGAGCGGCAGATTGGGGAGAGGGAGGATCTTTCCAGACTGATGCGGCAGCTGATGATACATTTGCCGCTCCATTATGAAGAGAAGCAGAGACTTTTGGAGACTGTCAGCCTGTCTGAGCGATTTGAACTCCTTGGCACATTGATGAATAAAGAAATTGGAATCATGCGCTTTAAAAGGGAGCTTCAGGAGAAGATTAAGGCGAAGGTAGACAAGAACCAGAGGGAATACCTGCTTCGTGAGCAGCTGAAGGTGATTCGTGAAGAGTTGGGGGAGGATACCTCTGGAACAGATGCGGATCACTTCCGTGATGCTCTGGAAAAGCTACGTGCGCCCAAAGAAGTTAAGGAGAAGATAGGAAAAGAAATTAACCGATTTAAAAACATCGGCAATAATTCTTCTGAAAGTGCCGTGATTCGGGGCTATATTGAAACTTTGCTGGAAATGCCATGGGAAAAGTCCTCCCGGGACAGTGTGGATCTGAAACGTGCAGAGGAAATCTTAAATGCAGATCACTATGGACTGGAAAAGGTAAAGGAGCGTGTGCTGGAATTTTTAGCAGTGCGCACCCTGACAAAGAAGGGCAGCAGCCCTATCCTTTGTCTGGTGGGGCCGCCCGGAACGGGAAAGACCTCCATCGCCCGTTCGGTTGCCAGAGCACTTAACAAGAAATATGTGCGCATCTGCCTGGGCGGTGTCCGGGACGAGGCGGAGATCCGGGGACACAGGAGAACCTATGTAGGAGCTATGCCAGGAAGAATCGCTGCCGGCATGCGTCAGGCAGGTGTGAAGAATCCTCTGATGCTGTTGGACGAGATTGACAAAGTAAGCAGTGATTATAAGGGAGATACCTCATCTGCTTTATTGGAGGTATTGGATTCAGAGCAGAACAACCGGTTTCAGGATCATTATGTGGAGATTCCCCTGGATCTGTCAGAGGTACTTTTTATCGCTACAGCCAATGATGCTCAGACTATTCCCCGGCCTCTTTTAGATCGAATGGAGCTAATCGAAGTCAGCAGCTATACAGAAAATGAGAAAGTACATATCGCAAGGGAGCATTTGATTGAAAAGCAGATGGAGAAGAACGGCTTGAAGGAAGGCCAGCTTGCCATAAGCTGCGGAGCGCTGGAAACACTGATTCACAGTTATACCAGAGAAGCAGGCGTGCGTCAGCTGGAGCGCAAGCTGGGAGAGGTCTGCCGGAAAGCGGCCAGAGAGATTCTGGAACAGGACAAAAGTAAAGTCCGCCTGACAGAAAACAATCTGAGCCGTTATCTGGGAAAGCCAAGGTATGTATTTGATATGGCAAATGAGACAGATGAGATTGGAATTGTCCGAGGGCTTGCATGGACGAGCGTTGGAGGCGACACCCTTCAGATTGAGGTGAATATTATGCCTGGAAAGGGTGAGATTTCCCTTACGGGCATGATGGGAGATGTAATGAAGGAGTCTGCCCGGACAGGTTTGAGCTATATCCGTTCCGTGAGCAGCAGCTATGGGATTGACAAAGAATTTTTTCAGGAGCATGATATTCATATCCATATTCCGGAGGGGGCTGTGCCAAAGGATGGCCCGTCAGCCGGAATCACTATGGCAACAGCCATGCTTTCGGCCATCACAGAGATTCCCGTGTATGCCAGTGTAGCTATGACCGGAGAGATTACCCTTCGGGGACGGGTATTGCCCATTGGAGGCTTGAAGGAGAAGATTCTGGCGGCCAAAAGCGCCGGGATCAAGACTGTGCTGGTACCGTCCAGGAATAAGAGAGATGTAGAAGAAATATCAGGAGAGATTCGAAAAGGAATCCAGATTGTATATGTGGAACAAATGAAAGAAGTATTGGAGGCAGCCTTCCATGATCATTAAGAATGTAAGCTTGGAGACCGTGTGCGGTATTACCAGCAAGCTGCCGGAGAATGCCATGCCGGAGATTGCCTTTGCCGGGAAATCCAATGTGGGGAAGTCTTCCCTGATTAACGCATTGATGAACCGAAAGGCTCTGGCAAGGACTTCTGCACAGCCGGGTAAGACTCAAACTATTAATTTTTATAACATTAACAATACCATGTATCTGGTGGATCTGCCGGGTTATGGCTATGCAAAGGTGGCTCAGGAGGTAAAGGAGCAGTGGGGAAAGCTTATTGAGCGGTATCTTCATGGTTCTGGGCAGCTGCGGGCGGTGTTTCTTCTTATTGACATCCGCCATGAGCCTTCGGCCAATGATAAACGTATGTACGAGTGGATTGTCTATCATGGATATGATCCCATTATCATAGCCACAAAGCTGGATAAGATAAACAGAAGTCAGGTGGAGAAGCATTTAAAAATGGTACGTACCGGATTGCATGTAAAGCCGGGGACGGCAATTTTGCCTTTTTCTGCTCTTACAAAACAGGGGAGAGATGAGATCTGGGAGCAGGTGGAAATGCTGCTGGCAGATCAGGAGGAACCGGAGGTGGAGTAAATGCCCGGAAGATATCTGCGCTGTATGGTAAATATTCTTTTATATGTGGTTGGTGTTGTACTGCTGTTTGTTCTGACGCCCAGACTGCTGGTATTTTTTATGCCCTTTGTAGTTGGGTGGATTATTGCACTGCTGGCAAATCCTCTGGTGCGCCTTATGGAACGGCGGCTTAAGATGGTGCGCCGGCACAGTTCTATGCTGATCATTATTACAGCGATTGCATTGGTAGTTACAGGGGGATATTTCGCATTGTCGGCTATAGCCCGGGAATTATACAGCTTTTTGGAAGTGCTTCCGAATATTTATGGATCCTTTTTGGAGGAATTGGAGGAAATCAGAGAGAATATGCAGGGGGTATCTGCCCGGGTGCCGCCTCAGCTGCGGGAAGGCGCAGCCAGTCTGACAGATTCTCTGACGGAATCCTTAGGCGATTTGGTCAGTGCAATTGGAAAGCCTACAGTGGCAGCCGCAGGTACAGTTGCAAGGAATATTCCCAATGCATTGATTCATGTGATTTTTTCTATCCTTTCTGCCTATTTTTTTATTGCAGAGCGGGATCGGATTGTTCAGGCTATGAGAGAACGGATTCCAGAGTGGATTTGGGTAAAGTGGCATTTTATTACAGAAAAGTTTCGGAGAGCTATAGGGGGCTATTTTAAAGCCCAGTTTAAAATTATGGGTGTGGTAGCTTTGATTTTGCTTGTGGGTTTTTTGATTTTGAAAATCCACTATGCAGTTTTACTGGCTGTTCTGATTGCGGTTTTAGATTTTCTTCCCTTTTTCGGCACAGGAACAGCGCTGATTCCATGGGCTGTTTTAAAGATCTTGAGTGCGGACTATCAGTTTGCAGTGGGATTGATTATTATTTATCTGGTGAGCCAGCTGGTTCGCCAGCTTATACAGCCGAAGATTGTGGGGGACAGCATTGGGCTGGAGCCATTGCCGACCCTGTTTTTCATGTTTATTGGTTATAAAGTCAGCAGCATTTTCGGCATGATTATCGCAGTGCCCATTGGAATGATTCTGGTAAGCCTGTATCAGGCCGGGGCTTTTGCGGATGTGATTGCGGATATAAAGGAGCTGACGGAGGGACTGCGAGAGTTTAGAAGGAGAGAATGATGACAGAAGAAGTACAAAAAGAGAATAAGATGGGCTATATGCCCATTCCGAAATTACTGTTTACCATGTCTATGCCTATGATTATTTCTATGCTGGTGCAGGCGCTGTACAATGTGGTGGACAGCGCTTTTGTGGCTCAGCTCAATGAGGATGCCCTGACAGCCGTATCTATGGCTTTCCCGGTGCAGAATCTTATGATTGCCGTGTCTGTGGGAACGGGTGTAGGCATCAATGCGCTGCTTTCCAGATCTCTGGGTGAAAAGCAGTTTGAGCAGGCAAATCTGGCGGCGAAAAATGGTCTGTTTCTGGGGATTGTGAGCTATATAGTGTTTGCCGTATTGGGAGTTCTGGGCTCCCGGCAGTTTTATCTGATTCAGACAGATGATCCGGAGATTGTATCTTACGGTACTCAGTATGTATTTGTAGTTACGGTTTTTGCCTTTGGACTGTTTTTGGCAGTTATCAGTGAACGGCTTTTACAGTCTACAGGGCTGACAATTTATAATATGTATACACAGGGATTGGGAGCGATTATCAATATTATTCTGGATCCAATATTGATCTTTGGATTGCTTGGATTTCCCCGGCTGGAGGTACTGGGAGCGGCGGTGGCGACTGTGGTTGGGCAGATTTGCGGAATGCTTCTGGGAGTTGTGTTTAATCTCCGGAAAAATAAGGAGATTAATATTAATATGAAGGGCTTTCGGCCGGACAAGGCTACTATTAAGCGGATCTACCAGGTGGGAGTTCCCTCGATTATTATGCAGTCTATTGGATCGGTGATGGTATTTGGAATTAATAAGATTTTGATGGCATTTACCTCCACAGCAGTTTCGGTGTTCGGCGTTTACTTTAAGCTTCAGAGCTTTATCTTTATGCCTGTGTTTGGATTAAATAATGGAATGGTGCCGATTATTGCTTACAATTATGGAGCACGGAACAAGAAAAGGATTATGCATACAGCTTGGCTCAGTATTGGGGCGGCTGTGGCTATTATGCTGGTGGGACTTGGGATCTTCCACATATTTACGGGGCAGCTCCTTGGGATTTTTGAGGCTTCAGATGAGATGCTGGCTATTGGAATCCCGGCTCTGCGGATTATATCCTTGAGCTTCACCTTTGCCGGGTATGGCATTGTGGTGGGTTCGGTATTTCAGGCTTTGGGAAATGGTGTTTACAGCCTGATGGTGTCTGTGGCAAGGCAGCTTGTGGTGATTCTTCCGGTTGCATTTGTGCTTGCCAGGGTCGGCGGACTCATTGCAGTTTGGTGGGCATTTCCGATTGCGGAGATTGTTGCGCTGGTTATGAGCACCATACTGTTTCGAAGAATTTATAAAAAGAAAATACAGCCTCTTGCACTTACAGAAGAGACTGCATCAGTGTAGCATAGATTTCTTTGCTCTTGTCCCTCCAGTGGCCGCAGATGGCTTTGGCCTGTGCTTCCAAAGGAACAGTGAGGGTCAGATCAATAAGGGTAGAATCCTTTTCTAAAACCCGGCAGTGGGCGGCAAATTCACCGGTGCTCGTCTGATAGTAGGCGGCAGGGGTGGAACGCTCATTGCGCAGCTTATATTTGTGTTCTGAGAGAAAGGTATCAATATCCTCCCGAATGGCGGAGGATATTTTTGTTTCAAAATAGGTGAGGGTGGTGCGGCCTTCTTCCGTAATATGGTAGAGGGTGGTGTTGCGTACTGTCTCTAAGGAGATGAGATTGGACTCGGCCAGCTCGAAAAGGGATTGCTGGAGGGTGAAATAGTCAGTGTATTCCTTGTCCAGTATGAATTCGGAGAGCTGGGCGTTGCTTAGAGGAAAGGTGACGCGGTTCAGAATATATAGGATAATCAGTTTATACAGAGTTTGAGTTTCGGACATTTTTGGGCTCCTTTGATGGGTTAATGTGGACGGGAAAAGATTCCGAAAGGGCGGTGTGGTGGAGTTAGGCTGTAGGGTAACACTTTCCTTGGAAGCTGTTGCGGGCTTTTAGTTCTTTATGTATGGTGTTTAGTACTTGACGCTTGGCGGTGCTCCAGGCGGGGGCTATCAGGAGATCTTTTGGGCCGTCGCCGGTTAGGCGGTGGATGATGAGATCTGGGCGGCAGACTTCCAGGCAGGAGATGACAAGGTCAGTGTATTCTTCCAGGGTGAGGACGTGGAAGCTTGTCCGGGCATAGCAGTCGGCCAGGTCGGTATGTTTTAATATATGCAGGAGCTGGAGTTTTATGCCATTAATATTTAAGGTGTTCAGGTGGCGGATGGTGTCCAGCATCATTTCTTTTGTTTCTCCCGGAAGGCCCAGGATAATGTGAACAATGATTTCCAGGTCCCGGGCATACAGGTCTTCTACGGCCTGGTGGAAGACAGGGAGAGGATAGCCCCTTCGGATGAAAGCGGCGGTTTCCTCATGGATGGTCTGGAGGCCCAATTCTACCCAGACGGGCTTTTGGCGGTTTAGATCTGCCAGCAGATCTAAGACCTCCGGCGGCAGGCAGTCCGGACGGGTGGCTATGGACAGGGCTGCAATTTTTGGGTGCTCTAAGGCTTCCGTGTAGACTTTTTGGAGATAGTCTATGGGAGCGTAGGTGTTGGTGTAGGCTTGGAAGTAGGCAATGTAGCGGTTTGCAGGGCGCTTGCCCGCAAGAGACTGAATGCCTGCTTCGATCTGTTCGGTGACAGAATGGCGGGAATCGCCTGCGAACTCGCCGGAACCGCCTGCGCTGCAGAAGATACAGCCATGAGTTCCAAGTTTTCCATCCCTGTTTGGGCAGGTACAGCCGATGTTCAGGGTGAGCTTATATAGTTTTTCGCCGAAGCGCTGCTGTAAGGATTCATTTAGGCTATTGTAAGGTCTCATGGTATTTAATTTAGCACAGGCAGGAGAGAATTTCAATTATTTCTGAAGGGGAGTTTCTTTTTAGAGGGATTGATGGTAAGATATTCAAGAGAAACAGACTTGGGAGAACAAAATGCTTTTTAATTCATATGTATTTGTACTGCTTTTTTTGCCTATTTGCATTCTGGGGTACTTTGGGTGCAATCATTTTAGGAAGCAAAGGCTTGGGCAGTTGTTTCTATTGCTAATGTCCTTATGGTTTTACGGGTATTTTCATGTGGAGTACCTTTTTATTATTGCTGCCAGTATTTTGTGCAACTATTTTTTCTATATGCTTTTATGCAGAAGTTCTGGAAGAAATAGGCGGAAATGGTTTTTGGCAGCGGCTCTTTTGCTGAATGTGGGCATTTTGTTTTATTTTAAGTATTTCAATTTCTTTTTGGAAAATATAAATGTTTTTTTTAAGAAGGACTTTACTTTGGAACCGATTCTGCTGCCTTTGGGGATTAGTTTTTTTACCTTTCAGCAGCTTTCTTTTGTGATTGATGCATATAAGGGGGAGGTGCCTTTCTATCGGTTCCTTGATTATGCCTGTTTTGTGACCTTTTTTCCGCAGCTGATTGCCGGCCCCATTGTAACTCACGATGAATTGATTCCGCAGTTTTTGGATGAGAAGAGAAAAGCTTTTCGATGGGATAATTTTGTGAGGGGCATGTATCTTTTTGCACTGGGGCTTGGGAAGAAGGTGTTGGTTGCTGATACCTTTGGAAATGGAGTAAACTGGGGATTTTCGAATATTAGGGAGCTTAACAGCACAAATGCTTTTTTGGTGATGCTGTTTTATACCATTCAGATTTATTTTGATTTCAGCGGATATTGTGATATGGCCGTTGGACTTGGAAAAATGATGAATCTGGAGCTGCCTTTGAATTTTAATTCACCTTACCGGGCAGTGACGATTACGGAGTTTTGGGATCGCTGGCATATGACTTTGACCCGGTTTTTTACAAAATATATTTATATTCCCCTTGGAGGCAGCAGAAAGGGGAAGGCCAGAACTTGCTTAAATGTAATGATTGTCTTTCTGATAAGCGGTTTGTGGCATGGGGCCAATTGGACTTTTGTGCTGTGGGGGGCATGCCATGGCGTGTGTTCCGTGATAAACAGGCTTTGCAAAGGAGCGCTTGAGAAGATTCCCAGGGCCCTTCAGTGGACAGCAACCTTTGTGTTCCTTAATGTTACTTGGGTATTGTTTCGGGCGGACAGCATTAAAGATGCGGGGATTTTCCTTGGGAGGATGCTGGATTTTGACTTTGGAAGGGCAGACAGCAGTTTGACAGCGGCTTTTTACCTTCCGGAGTGCCAGCTTGTGGACAGCCTTATTCCGTTTACCGGGATTTGTCCGGAGTTCTTTTTGATTGCATTTACGGCAGCGGCATTGTTCCTGCTGTTTGGAATGAGGAATGCCCATGAAAAGATGCAGAGATTTGAGCCAACCCTTGGCCGGCTTCTGGTGACGGCTGTGCTGCTGGTTTGGTGTATTTGTTCTTTTTCGGGGATTAGTACGTTTTTATATTTTAATTTTTAGAGGGGAGGAGAATGCCATTAATGGAAGAAAATAAGAAATGGGGAATTTCTTTGCTGGCGCTTGTGAGTATCTGCCTTATTGGAGTTGGAGCAATTGTTGCAGGCATTGATCCTTTTTTTCATTATCATAAACCTCTTAAGTTTCTTTCTTATCCTTTAAATAATGAACGGTATCAGAATGACGGGATTGTGAAGCATTTTGATTATGATGCAGTGATTACAGGGACCTCCATGACAATGAATTTTAAGGCATCGGAATTGGATGAATTGTTTGGTGTGCATTCTGTTAAGGTGCCGTTTCCGGGGGCTATGTATAAGGAAATTAATGACAATCTGGAAAAGGCTGTAGAGGCCAATCCGGGCATTCGCCTTGTTGTGCGGGGGCTTGACAAGCTTTGGCTGTTGGAGGACCCGGAAGAAACAGGGTATGACAAGGATTCCTATCCTGCTTATTTATATGATGATTTTCTGTATAATGATGTATACTATGTACTGAACAAAGAGGTACTGCTTAATAATACAAAGGGAGTTCTGGGCTATACACGTTCCGGACAGAAGACAACAGATTTTGATGCCTATGGCAATTGGATGTACGCTTTTTCTTTTGGAAAGGATGCAATGGATGCGGTATATCATAGAGTAGACAAGGTGAGTGAAGAACAGGATGTGACGGATTCGGACTTTCAGATGCTTCGGGACAATCTGACGCAGAATGTGACGGATTTGGCAGAGGCTCATCCGGAGATTGACTTTTATCTGTTTTTTACTCCCTACAGTATCTATTACTGGGATAATCTGAATCAGACAGGGACATTGAAAAAGCAGCTTGCCATAGAGGAAGAAGCTGCACAGATTTTGCTGGAGTATGACAATATCTATCTTTTTGCTTTTTCAGATCTTTTTGAAATGATTTGTGATTTGGACAATTATAAGGACGAGCTTCATTACAGTGAGGAGATTAATTCCCGGATTTTACAGTGGATGAGTCAGAAGGAGCATTTACTTACAAAAGAGAACTATCGGGAATACTATGATAGGATTTCTGAATTTTATACAGCGTTTGATTATGAGGAGCTGTTTTAGCCCAAAGGCCTCGTAACTACGAGGTCTTTGACTGCTCACTCAGATAATCGGCAAAGATGCTGATAAGATCCTTGGGATAAGGCTTTTTGCCATACCACATGGAACATCCCATAAGAGACTCCAAGGTCTCTATGCCGCCATTCTTGATGAGAGCATCACGTACCGTGCGGAGATTTCGTTCCACATTGGTGATGGTCGTGTGATATTCCTTTGCAATGGGAAGATAGATTTCTTTTCGGATACTCTGAAGGCGTTCCGGATTCTCTACGGCCAGAAGGACAGCATCCTGAAAGTAATTGTATCCGTAGTAGTGCCGAAAAACACCTGCCGAATATAGAACGGCTTGGATTTTCTTTGTCATGTTGTAAATACTCCTTTTATATAGTTTTTGCTTGAGTTGCATAAATGAATACGAATGAGAACGGGGAAATCGTAAGGTTTTTTGAAAAAAATTATAATTTTTAAAAGAAATTTTTTTGGCAGGAAGAAATAAAGTTTGCCAGATACAAAATACTGGTGTATAATATGTCCGTATATGCAAAAATGCAAAAGAGGGATTTACATGAATTTGGAAAGCTTTGTAGAGAAAAATGCGCCGAGGAATCGGATAGCGCTTTTAGTGCTTGTTGATATTTTACTGATTACATTGTCCGGCTTTCTGGCTCTATATATTCGGTATGATTTCCGTTTCAGCAATATGGAAATGGGATATGTAGACTGTGAGATTAGATATTTGCCGATAAATCTGATAGTTACCATAGTGCTGTTTGTGCTGTTTCGGCTGTATCGGAGTGTTTGGCGTTTTGCAAGCACAACGGAGCTGCTCAATGTGATTGGGGCTTGCTCCGGAAGCATACTGGCACAGATAGTAGGGATGTCCATCTGGGGAATGCGGATGCCAGTGAGCTACTATCTGATGAAATATGTGCTGCTTATTCTTGGAATTGGAACTGTCCGCTTTATGTATCGGATTCTTCGTATGCTTCAGGAACGTCGTATGGGAGAACGGCAGGATTCCAGAAAGCGGACTATGATTATCGGCGGCGGGGAAGCCGGGGCTATGATTATCAAGGAGCTGCAGAACAGCCGTTATCTGGATCAGTGCGTCTGCTGTGTGATTGACGATAATGCGGCAAAGCATGGAAAGTATATTCGCGGCATTAAGATCATGGGCGGCCGGGAGGATATCTGCCGTCTGGCTTATGAATTGAAGATTGACGAAATTATTGTTGCCATGCCCTCTGTATCTCAGGCAGAGGTGAAGGAAGTGCTGAATATTTGTCAGGAGACAAATTGTAAACTGAAGGTGCTGCCAGGTTTGTACCAGATGATCAAAGGAGAGGTAAGTGTATCCAAGCTTCGGAAGGTAGAGATTGAAGATCTGCTTGGGAGAGAGCCTATCAAGATTCAGTTGGACAAGATCATGGAATATGTTTCTGATAAAGTAGTCCTGGTAACAGGCGGCGGCGGATCCATTGGAAGTGAATTATGCAGGCAGATAGCAGCACACGCTCCCAGACGTTTGATTATCGTGGACATCTATGAGAACAATGCCTATGAGATTCAGCAGGAGCTGAAGTATAATTATCCGAAGCTGGATCTGGTTGTTCTGATTGCGTCTGTGCGGAATACCCACAGAATAGAAAGTATATTCAAAACATACCAGCCGGATATCGTATACCATGCAGCAGCTCATAAGCACGTACCTCTAATGGAAGACAGCCCCAATGAGGCGATTAAAAATAATGTGTTTGGAACTTATAAGACAGCAAAGGCTGCAGATAAATATGGAACAAAGAGATTTGTACTGATCTCTACAGACAAAGCTGTGAACCCTACCAATATTATGGGAGCATCCAAGCGAATCTGTGAAATGATTATTCAGACAATGAACAATTGCTCCAAGACGGACTTTGTGGCAGTAAGATTTGGAAATGTGCTGGGAAGCAACGGCAGCGTTATTCCTTTGTTTAAGAAGCAGATTGAGCAGGGAGGACCTGTAACAGTAACTCATCCGGATATTATCCGGTACTTTATGACGATCCCAGAGGCAGTATCCCTTGTGCTTCAGGCGGGGGCCCTGGCAAAAGGGGGAGAAATCTTCGTATTGGATATGGGTGAGCCGGTGAAAATTGTGGATCTTGCGAAAAATCTCATCCGCCTGTCAGGATTCCGTCCATATGAGGACATTGACATAGAGTTTACAGGTCTTCGTCCGGGGGAAAAATTGTATGAAGAGCTTCTGATGAGTGAAGAAGGGCTTCAGGAAACGGAAAACAGGTTGATTCATATAGGGAAACCTATTGAGATGGATGAAAAGAGATTCTTAAAACAGTTGGAAGAGCTGCAGAAAATCGCAAATGAAGACTCTGCCGGGATTCGAAAGAAAGTTCAGGAGATTGTGCCGACTTATGTGATAAAGAACAACTGAATTTGCGGCATAAGCGATAAAAACAAGGAAAAGGGGAAATGATATCCAATGAATGAGTATTCAGAAACTTATGAGAAAGAAATCAGCTTGGTGGAATTAATGTTTTACTGCCTGAAAAAATGGAGATGGGTTGTACTTTCTATGATAGTTGTTGCAGTGGCAGCAGGCGGGTATAAGTACATGTCCACAGTAAAAGGCAATCAGGTAAGACAGCAGCAGGCGCTTCTTGAGAAAGAAAATGCGGATGAAGAGGCAGCAGATGTAGAAGAAGAGGGTCCGGTAAAAAATCCGAATGTTGTGTATTATGAACAGATTATTGCAAATAGTGAGCAGGAACTGGAAAAGCAGGAAGCTTATCTGAGAGATTCTGTGATTATGCAGTTGGATTCCCGGCAGCTTCAGAGAGGGACTGTAAGTTTTTATCTAAAGGTTGCAGAGGGACAAGGTGCGAATTCATGGGAAAACTTAATTGGAGCATATGAGGCTTATGTCAGTGACGGAAGGCTTGCTGAACAGCTTTATGGCATTGATGCAGACATTTCCAAAGCAGAACTGCAATACTTGATTACATTTGCATGTGATGGAAAGGAGAACTATCGTTCTGCAAGTGTTATAAACTCTCAGACAGAGCAGGGAACTATTCAGATGCAGGTTGCAATGCCGGATCAGGTAATCTTTCAGGTACAGGCTATAGCTTCTGAGGAAGCTATTTGTGAGGAATATCTGGATAAGATTGAAAAAGCAATTATGGATTATAGTAAAGAACTTCAGGCAGAGGTGGTAGGACATGAGCTGAAGCCTTTAGCATCCACACAGTCAGAAATGGCCAGTGATGATATTCAGAAGTATCAGACAGATATCATAAGTTCTTATACAACATTGCTGACAAACCTGCAGACTTTGCGAAAAGGGCTTCAAACAGTGATTGATGAAGAAGGAGAGATGATCACAGTTACGGAAGAGATCGTTTTGGCAAATCCGGTATCTGCGGCTGTGAAGTTTGCGGTTGTAGGATTGGTGCTGGGCGCATTTCTGGCAGGCTTTTTGCTGATTCTTATCTATCTGATGAGCGGAAAGTTCCAGAGTACGGAAGCATTTAGGGAAGAGTTTGGAATGCAGCTTTTGGGTGAAATTAAGGCTCCAACAGGAAAGAAGAAAGTCTTTGGCTTTATTGATACCTGGCTTTATCACTTGGAAGAAGGAGCCTATGCTAATATTTCCAGGGAAGAGCAGATGCGGATTGCGGCCGCCAGCCTGAAGGGAGCAGCTGCTCAAAAAGAGGGCTTGAAAAAAATCATGCTTACTGGTACAATAGCCAAGGAAGATGTTGCAGAGTTCTGCAGCTGCCTGAAAGAGCATGTGCAGGAGATTGCTTTTTCTGATTATAGGCAGATTGTATTTGATGCATCTGCTTTAGAAGAACTGGATGGTTATGATGCAGTTGTATTTCTGGAGCGGAAGGGAGTTTCCTATTCCAAGCTGATTAAGAAGGAACGAGAGCTGGCTTCCGGAAGAGATATTCCGGTACTGGGTACGATTGTGGTTTAAGGGAGCAGATTTGTAAACTGGAGGATTGGCCTGCTTTTGCAGGTCAATCCAAAATGGAAGCTTTAAACCAGTGAGTTCTAAAGTTATTTTATTTTTTAAATACAAATTAACTATAGAATATTTATAAGCCTGTAATTCAAAATCGTCGCTTCGCCGCGTTTTGAAGGAGGGTGGATATAGCAGTGCAGAAGATCTAATTCGGACGAAAGTGCGAAGTGGCGAAGCATACTCATTTTTAGGATGAAAGGCTGCAGGTACAGAGGTCAAGGGTACAAAGGCAGCCGGATCAATAAGGAAAGAGTACGCATATGTGGTATGTAATACAGGTTGCAACAGGAAAAGAGGAACAAATCCTGGCGATGATAAAAAAATATGGAGTGCAGAAATATCTGAAGGAGTGTTTTTCTCCCAGATATGAACACAGGCGAAAGTACCTGGGACAGTGGCGGCAGGAGCAGGCCATTTTGTTTCCAGGCTATATTTTTGTCATCAGTGATCAAGTGGAGGAATTGTATCAGTCCTTGAAGCATATTCCAGAGCTGACTAAGATCCTTGGGGTTGGGGAGAAGTGGACGCCTATGACCAAGGAGGATATTGAGATTGTGGAATTGCTTTCCGGTAAGGAACGGGTGGTCAGGTTCTCGGAAGGGTATATTGTGGGAAGCAAAGTTGTTGTGAAGAAGGGACCTCTGCAAGGCTTGGAGGGGACTATTCGAAAGATTGACCGCCATAAGCGGAAGGCTTATCTGGAGATTCCCATGTTTGGGCGGGTGTTGAATGCGCAGGTGGGGTTGGAGATTGTGGGGAAGATGTAATGAGGAAGGTATGGCCTTCCTTTTTGCAGTTTGGGATAAAAAGATAGAGGGATGGAATTTGTATGGTAATTGAGAGATTTCCGGAAAAGGTGTGGCTGTCCTCGCCAACAATGCATGGGGATGAGAAGAAATACATGCTTGAGGCCTATGAAACTAACTGGATGAGTACAGTGGGGGAGAATATCAACGAATTGGAGCGCTTGCTCAGCGGATATATCGGTATTGAACATGGTGTGGCGTTAAGCAGCGGCACGGCAGCCCTTCATCTGGCAGTAAAGCTGGCAGCAGAGAGATTGTATGGGAGCAGTTCGGGTGTATCGACGCCAGATGGTTTGGGCAGAGGGGGAAGCCTCTATGGTCGTCGGGTGTTCTGCTCGGATATGACTTTTGATGCCACAGTGAATCCTGTTGTTTATGAAGGTGGTGAGCCAGTATTTATTGATACAGAATATGATACTTGGAATATGTCACCTGAAGCGCTTGAGCAAGCTTTTGAACTATATCCGGACGTAAAGCTTGTGGTAATGGCACATCTTTATGGAACGCCTGGAAAGGTGGAAAAAATTCGGGCAATCTGTGATGCTCATAAGGCACTCTTGATAGAAGATGCAGCTGAGTCTCTTGGAGCAACGTATCATGGCAGACAAACTGGTGTGTTTGGTGACTATAGTGTTGTAAGTTTTAATGGAAATAAGATTATTACAGGTTCATCTGGGGGGATGCTTTTGTGCCATTTTAGGGAAGATGCGAACAAAGCACGGAAATGGAGTACCCAGAGCAGGGAAGCGGCACCTTGGTACCAGCATGAGGAGTTGGGTTATAACTACCGCATGAGTAATGTGATTGCAGGGGTCGTCAGAGGACAGTTTGGATATCTTTCGGAACATATCGAGCAGAAAAAGAGGATTTATGAGAGATACAGGGAAGGGTTTAAAGAACTCCCTGTAAAGATGAATCCCTTTGATGCGTTTGTCAGTCAGCCGAATTTCTGGCTGAGCTGTTTATTGATAGACAACGAGGCTATGTGTGAGAGCGTGAGATCAGAAAAAAGATTTTTCTATAAGAGCGAGAGAGGAAAATCCTGTCCGGATGAGATACTGGAGGCACTGAGTAATCTAAATGCGGAAGGCAGGCCCATCTGGAAGCCTATGCATATGCAGCCTGTTTACCGAAGCCATGGATTTGTTACAGCAAGTGGCAATGGCCGAGCAAAGAGTAATGCCTATATTAGGGAAGCAGAAGTTGCAGATGTGGGGGCAGATATCTTCCGCAGAGGGCTTTGTCTGCCTTCGGATAACAAAATGACAGAAGAACAACAGGAAATTGTGATGGAGATAATAAAAAATTGTTTTTAAAAGCGCAATGTGAATTTTTGAAAGGTGAAAATATATATAAAAAATTGATAAATAAAGGAGCTTACTGGTTATATGAAAAAAATAAATAATAAGCTCCTTTTTACATCAATTATAATACTTGGCATTGTATTAACTTTGGTAGTAACTAATTTATCATTTGTGCAAGAGATGGTAGATACTACCTATGATTTTTGTATCAGTCAGTTTGGTTGGCTGTTTGTATTAACAAATGTATGCTGCCTGGTTTTCTCATTCTGGCTTATGTTTGGACCATATAGAAATATCCGTTTGGGAGGAAACAATTGCAAACCTGTTTTTAGTACTTTTTCCTGGGCTGGCATGATGTTTACAACAAGCTGTGGTGCATGGCTTGTTGTATATGGATTTTTAGAGCCCATTTATTGTGCGGCCCAAGCCCCTTTTCAGATAGAGCCATTAACAACCCAGGCGTTTGAATATGGTCAGATGTATGCACATTTTCACTGGGGACCAAACGCATGGTGTATTTATGTTCCTGTAACAGCAGCAATTGGCTATGCACTTTATAATCGTCATGCAAAAAGCGGAACATTGAGTGAAGCGCTACAGGCTGCGACGACAAAAAAAAGTGGGAAAATAGTTCGATTTATTATAGATCTGCTTTCAGTGCTGGGGGCAGTGATAGCTCCGGTAATTTCCATTGGGACAGGTATGCCGTTACTAGTTGTGCTTATTGAGAATATTTTTGGAATCTCTGACACATACAGAATGTTGATTCAGATTGTAATTCTTCTTATCTGGATTGCGATATTCGGTACAAGTGTATATCTGGGCCTGCAGCATGGCATTAAAAAACTCAGTAACACAAATATAATCATGGCATTTTTATTTATGATTGTTTTTTGCATTGCAACAGGTGTTTTTAAGGTACTTTCGGCAGAAATAAACACAATAGGGCTTTTTCTGAATAATTATCTAAGAATGAGTACTTATACAGATCCTTATGGAAACGGCAGCTTTGTAAAAGGGTGGACGATAGGGTATTGGGCCTGCTATTTTGTGTATATGCCGCTAATGGGGGTATTTAATGCAAAAATTTCTAAAGGGCGGCGGTTGAAAGAAATTGCTTTTGGGCAGCTTGTTCTTTGTACACTTGGCTGCTGGGTAGCTATGGCCACCTTTGGGAATTATGGGATGAGCCTGCAGGTAAATGGAAGATTAAATATTGCGTCATTTTTAGAAACAGGTGATGAGGCCGGTGCCATTCTGGCCATACTGGAAACAATGCCAGCTTCTAAACTTTTAATGGTTCTGCTTCTAATTATATCTTTCGTATTTTTAGCAACTACAATGGATTCAAGTGCATTTGCAGCAGCAGAGATGACAATGCAGCAAAATAATGAAGAAAATCAGGCTCCTCGTTGGTTGCGCATTATGTGGGCAGGAGCGGCAGCGCTGGTCGCATTTGTTTTGCTGCAGATTGGTGGTGTGAAAGCGGTCCGCTCTTTATGTTATATGACAGGACTTCCTTTAGCACTCGTGACATATTTAGTGATATTTGCAGTATGGAAGATGTTGAAAGAGGATTATGGAAAGAAAGATTAGAGATCAAATGATTAAGGAGTCTTTTTAAGTATGTATGCAAAGTTTTTTAAAAGAATGTTTGATTTTGTAATTGCTCTTTGTATGCTTATTATTTTATTTCCATTGCTAATATTTTTTACAATTATTGGTTCATTTAAAATGAAAGGAAGTCCTTTTTTCTGGCAGGAGAGAATCGGGAGAGATGAAAAAGTGTTTAAATTGGTAAAGTTTAGGACAATGACCAATAAAAGAGATCTGGATGGAAAACTGCTTCCAGATGAAAAAAGACTTACAAATTACGGCCATTTTTTGAGAAGTACAAGTTTGGATGAATTACCAGAATTATTTAATATCTTAAAGGGTGAAATGGCAATTATCGGACCAAGACCATTACTGGTTCAATACTTGCCTTTTTATACAGAAGAGGAGCATCATCGTCATGATGTACGGCCAGGACTTACTGGTTTGGCCCAAATCAACGGGCGTAATTTTCAATCTTGGGAAGAGCGCTTTGCCTATGATCTGGAATATATCAGAACAATTTCATTGAAACGGGATCTGGGGATATTGATTAGAACAATCAAAACAGTGATGATTCGAGAGGGAGTTGGAGACTTAGAATCGGGAAAAATCAAGAAGGATGAGAATGGAAAATTATGGACTTTATACAATGGGCAATGGTGCCAAATATACAGTCCTTTAGATGAAGAGAGAAGAACAGGGAAAGGATAGAAAGAAATCGTGAAAAAAATGCTTATGCTTGGGACCAGTTACCTTAGCAAAGAAATGGTATTATATGCAAAAAGTCAAGGAGTTTATACAATTGTAACAGATCCGCAGCCTTTGGAGAAGTCGGTAGCAAAACAGGTAGCAGATGAATATTGGATGATAAATACTTGTGACCTTGACAAAATTGAAAATAAATGCAGAAAAGAAAATATTTCTGCGGTATTATGCGGAATTAGTGAGTTCAATTTAGAAATGACAATGGCATTGTGTGAACGCTTGGGATTGCCATGCTATTGCACTCCTTCCGCATGGAAATATTCTAGGGACAAGGCTGCGTTTAAAGAACTCTGCAAAAGAATTGGAGCGCCTGTTGCGACAGATTACTATTTATCAGAAGCGTTGAATGAGGAGGAATTGGATAGAGTTGCTTTTCCTGTAGTTGTTAAACCTGTTGATTTGAGTGCAAACAGAGGAGTGAGTTATTGTTATAATAAACAGGAACTGATAGAAGCATATCATTATGCACGTACTTTATCGAAGAGCGATAAAATTGTAGTAGAGAAGATGTTATTTGGAAAAGAGTGGTATAGCTATTATGCAATTGCAAATGGTGAAATACGACTTGTTGCATTAAATGGTATGTATGCGCAAACAGGTGAGTTGAAGAATTTATATTCTCTGACGACAACAGTTTCGGATAATGTGGAACGTTTTATAAATGAAATAAATCCCCAGATTATTGAAGTTCTAAAAGAAGTGGGCTGTAAAGAAGGGATTGCCTGGGTACAGGTTATGCTTGATGAGGATGATAGGTTTTATATTATTGAAATGGGATACCGGCTTCCTGGAGATTTTCCCTTTATACAGTATGAAAAACTGTTCAATTACAATTCTGTTTCTTGGATTGTTGACTATGCTTTGGGTAAAAAACATTCTATAGAAGAATTACCAGAAGAACAAAAGCATGCATTTATAAAATGTGGCTGCTCGTATTCTTTATGGACAAAACAGGAAGGGATTTTAGCAGAAATTAGAGGGATTGAAGAACTATTACAAGTACTAGATATAAAGTATTATACATTGTCACAAAAAGGCGACCATTTTGCTGAACATAGTACAGTTGGTGTTATAGTTTTTTGCGAGGATAACTGTGAAAATATGTGCAAAACCTTGGACATTATCAATAAAAAACTGAGTGTGATTGATGAAAAAGGTGAAGATGTGCTAATTCGTTATACAGATTTCGACTATTTAAAACAAATTTATAATATTGGATTACAGCAGAGAAATGCTTAAATAGTTTCTTTTCAATATGATTTGTTTAGACAGTAGCAGAATGGAGATTAGATTAAAATGATTAAAGTATTTACACTATCAGAAGCAAGCGCATGGGATAACATCGTGTATTCTTTTGAAAGATACGATATTTATTACTTATCCGGATATGTCAAAGCATTTGAAATTAATGGTGATGGAAAAGCTGTTCTTATATATTTTGAAAATGGTACAACGAGAGCAATGAATGTTGTAATGAAACGTGATATATCAAAATTTTCTAATTTCTTAGGCAAAATTGGAGAAGGAGAGCTGTTTGATATATCAACACCATATGGATATGGCGGTTTTTTGGTAGAAGGTAAAGATATTAAGGAATTAAAAAAAGAATATGAAGAATTTTGCCATGCAGAGCATATTGTTTCAGAATTTGTTCGGTTTCATCCAATATTAAGAAATTGGATGGGATTGGATGTAATATATGATGAAGTCCAATTGGGGAACACAGTTTATATGGATACAATTAGTGAGGAAATTATCTGGAAGAATATAGCAAACAGAAATCGCACCAAAATTCGAAAAGCCCAGAGAGAAGGAATGAAAGTATATTGGTGCAGAGCTCCAGAGATTATTACGCCATTTATGGATATATATAAGGCTACGATGGATAAGGATAATGCGGAGGACTATTATTATTTTAATAAAGAATTTTATGAATCCATTATGGAAGATTTAAAAGATAATGCGATGTGGTTTTATTCTGTCATAGACGGCGAAATTGCTGCTATGACCATTTTTTTATTTTGCAATGGCCAAATGCATTATCATCTATCAGCGTCGAATAGTAAATTTCAGAAAATGGCAGCTACAAATTTATTAATCTATGAAGCAGCTTTATGGGCACAGAAAAATGGATATAAGACACTTCATATAGGCGGTGGTGTAGGTGCGAAACGTGATGGTTTATATCAATTTAAAAAAGGTTTTAATAAGGGGAAGGATGTAGAATTTCATATTGGTAGGAAAATTTTTGATGAAGATGCATATAAGCGGTTGGTTGATTTACGGATGCAAAATGATGAGCATTTTGATTTAGAAACAGGGTATTTTCCAAAATATCGAGCTTGAAGTGAATTGATTAATTTATTTATAAACTTAAAAAATGGAGATTAAAATGAAACAAAAAGTTATATGGATTGTTAATCAATATGCAGTTCCGACACAAAAAAGAGTGAGGCAAATTGTACTAAGTCAGCATTTGGAAAAACAGGGATACAAAGTTTACATTCTTTGTGGAAGCAAAATTCATGGTGTCAATGACAATTTTATTAAAGATAAATCTGACTTTAAAAAAGTAGAGTTTGATGGGGCGAAATTTATTGTTATACGAATTTCGAACTATGATAGTCAAATAAAAAGAGTAGCAGTTTCCGTCCAATTTCAAAAGAAAATTTGGAATTTGCGTAATAAACTACCAAGACCAGATATAATTGTCAGTGATTTTGCAGGACTATTTGGAAACGAATTTCTTAAATGGAAAAAAAGGTATGGGACCAAAATCATTTATGATATTCTTGATTTATGGCCGGAAGATTTTTTAGATGTAGGATTTTTAAAGAGAAATAGTATTTTAGCAAAGATATTATTTGACATGGAGCATAGAGCATATAGAGAAGCAGATAATCTTATATTCTCTATGGACGGTGGAAAAGATTATGTTAAAGAAAAGGGATGGGACATCGATAATGGTGGCGATATAGATATTAATAAGATAGGGGCACTTAATAATGGTGTAGATCTTGAAACAGTAGACAAAAATCAAAAAGAATTTGTTCTTGATGATGCAGATTTGGATTCAGAAAAATTTAAGGCTGTTTATCTTGGTTCTATACGTAGAGCAAATAATGTTGATTTGATTGTAGAAGCAGCAAAGATATTGCAAGAGCAGGGAAAAGAAAACATTATAATTCTTGTTTATGGAGATGGAGACTATCGCAAGAGATTGGAAGAGAAAGCTGATAGATTAAAGCTGTCCAATATAAAGTTTAAAGGAGGACTTGATGTTCAGTATGCTCCCAATGTATTGTCACGTTGCGATTTGAATTTATTTAATTTTATGAATGTTCCTATCTGTAGATTTGGTCTTAGTCCCAATAAGCTTTTTATGTATTTTGCCAGTGGAAAACCGGTTTTATCTATGATTCGTCCCAATTATGAACTGGTAGAAAGCCGAAAATGTGGTATTGTAACTGAAAATTCACCTCAAGCAGTTGCTGAAGGTATTATTAAATTTAGTAAAATGGATCAGAAAGAATATAGGCGATATTGTGTAAATTGTCGTTTGACAGCAGAGGAATATGATTACAAGAATCTGGTAAAAGTTTTAATTGATCAGATAGAAGGAAATTTTTCATGAATATTTTGCTAGTGACACAGATTTATCCAGAGCCAGATGATGGGAAAGGGTATGAGGCAACAAGGACAGTTGAATATTTTGCCAAAGAATGGGTTGAGATAGGACATAGGGTTGTTGTAGTACATTGTCCAAGCAGATTTCCATTTATTTATTATATGATGCCAGAGTTTTTAAAGAATGAGATAAGGAAACGGACATATATTTTAGTTCCCACTTGGTCATCTACAAAGACTTTTCACAGGCAAGAATATGGAATTGATATATACCGTCAACCTATGCGAAAATGGATTCCTTCCCAGGCTTATACAAAGCATACTATGTCTAGACAGTGTCGTGCCATAGGAAAAATATTGGAAGAGATAAATTTTGTTCCAGACTTAGTGGCGGGTCATTTTAGCAATCCTAGTACAGAATTGGTAAGCAGACTGAGTAAAATATATTATGCTATGTCATCCATTGTATTTCACAATGATTGTTCGGCTAAAAATATAAAAAAATATCGGATCAGAGAAAACATTGAGGGAATCAGAGCTGTTGGGGCAAGATCTGTATTGGAAGCAGTTTCTATAAAAGAACAATTAGGCTTGCAGAAAACACCTTTTATCTGTTATTCAGGAGTTCCCAATGATGCAGTAGAAGTCAATGACAAGATCTGTTCCAAACAGGACTATAAAGATGGTATTCGGTTTTTATATGCAGGCGGTCTGGTTCAAAAGAAGCATGTGGACGCAGTGATTAAAGCATACTCCAGACTAAGGGAAAAACATAGAGAAATAGAGTTATCCTTGAAAATAATTGGGGGAGGATCAGAAGAAGAAGAGCTACGAGAGTTAGTGCTGAAGCTGAATCTTACAGATTCTGTTTGTTTTACAGGAAGACAGCCAAGAAAGGAAGTTTTGAATGAAATGAAGAATGTCCAGATTTTTACCATGATCAGTCAAGGAGAAACATTTGGGATGGTCTATTTGGAGGCTATGCTGCAGGGGTGCATTGTGATAGCCTCCAAGGGAGGCGGCTTTGATGGAATTATAGAGGATGGTATAAATGGGTTTCTCTGTGCGACCGGTGATGCACAAATGCTGGAAAATATTTATGAACAAATTATAGGGCTGGATGCCAAACAGCGAAATCTCATTGGACAAAGAGCCATTGATACGGCAATGCAATATTCGGAGAGAGCTGTGGCCCAGCGGTATCTGAATGATGTGATAGAGAGAAATTAGCAGAGTGTTTAATAGGACAGAAGAGAGGTTATATTGGAAATGATAAATGTAATTGGATTAGGGTACATTGGTTTGCCGACAGCACTGATGATGGCTTCCCATGGTCTGAAGGTTGTTGGTACAGATTATAATCATGAATTGGTAGATATGCTGAGAGCGGGGCATACAACCTTTAAGGAAGAAGGGTTGGATGCTCTTTTTAATTCTGCTGTGAAAAGTGGTATTGTTTTTACAACAGAATATCAGACCGCAGAAACCTATATTATTTCGGTGCCTACTCCTTATGATAAATTCAGCAAAAGGGTGGATACCAGCTATGTGGTGGAAGCAGTAAAAAATGTGATAAAAGTTGCGCCGAAAGGAGCATCCGTTGTTGTAGAATCAACTGTTTCGCCAGGGACAATGGATAAATTTATAAGACCGGTGATAAAAGAGGCAGGACTGGAAACGGGCGAGGATATTTATCTTGTACATGCACCAGAAAGAATTATTCCTGGAAATATGATTTATGAGTTGATTCATAATAATCGGACGATTGGTGCAGACGAGAAAGAAATCGGGAAAAAAATCAAATCATATTATGCTTCTTTCTGCCGAGGAGAGATCGTTGTGACTGATATACGAAGTGCTGAGATGACAAAGGTTGTGGAAAATACCTATCGTGCAGTTAATATAGCCTTTGCAAATGAGCTTGCAAAAATTTGCAGACATGACGGGATTGATGTATATGAGATTATTAGAATTTGCAATATGCATCCAAGAGTCAATATCCTTCAGCCGGGGCCGGGTGTTGGTGGACATTGCATTAGTGTCGACCCCTGGTTTCTTGTGGGGGATTATCCTTCTTTAGCCAATGTAATAAATGAATCTATGAAAACAAATGATGGAATGCCGGATTTTGTATTAAATCGTATTTATGAGATTATGAAGGAAGAAAAATTGACAGACATATCCAGAGTGGGGCTGTATGGACTTACTTATAAGGAAAATGTGGATGATATGCGGGAATCGCCTACATTGCAGTTACTGGCTTCCCAAAAGAGACATTTAGCGGATGGATTAAAAGTATATGATCCAATGATAGAAGCGGATATTGTGGAAAATCAGTACCATGATTTATCTGGATTCTTAAATGATATAGATATGGTAGTTATAATGGTTGCCCATGATGAAATAAAGAAAAATTGCATGGACTTGAAAGATAAAATTATTTTAGACACAAGAAATGTGATTGGCAGTCTGGGGCGGGGATGGAAGTTGAGAACATTGTAAAGTACACCTGAAAGCAGAAGAAAAACGGTAAAATAAGGTGTTTCATAGGAAATGGGAATGATATGAATGTTGACTACTCTGTACTGGGGAGACAGTACAAAAAATACCAGAATGAATACGAAGAGGCTGCACTGAGAGCTATGCGTTCCGGATGGTATATACTTGGGAATGAGCTGGAAAAATTTGAAGCTGATTTTGCCGCATTTCATGGAATGGATTGTTGTGTTGGTGTAGGTAATGGGCTTGATGCACTCAGGCTTGCCCTGGAGGCTATGGAGATTGGAAAAGGCGATGAAGTAATTGTACAGGCCAATACTTATATTGCTACAGCTCTAGCAGTTTCAGAAACAGGCGCGGTACCCGTATTTGTTGATGCGGATGTGTTTTTTGGAATTGATTCAAATTTATTGGAAAAAGCAATTACTTGCAAAACAAAAGCGATTATGGCTGTGCATCTGTATGGACAGCCTTGTGAGATGGATAAAATTCTTGCAATCGCAAAGGAACATAATCTTTATGTGATAGAAGACTGCGCACAGGCACATGGAGCTGTATATAAAGGAAAACTGACAGGTACATTTGGAGATGCTGGATGTTTTAGCTTTTATCCTACAAAACCCGTTGGAGCATTGGGAGATGCTGGAGCTGTACTCACCAATGATAATGTGCTGGCTGAACGAATTAAAATGCTTCGCAATTACGGCAGCCGTGTGAAATATCAGCATGAAATTTTGGGTCTGAACTCCCGAATGGATGAGATACAAGCTGCTGTTTTAGGAGTGGCATTAAAATACGTGAATGAGGGAAACAGTGAAAGAAGAAAAATTGCTGCTGCGTATTTGGAAGGAATACATAATACAAACATTGTTCTGCCCAAAATCAAGCCAGAAGCAGAGCATGTTTTTCATATATTTCCGATTTTGTGTGAAGAGAGAAACCGGCTTTATAACTTTTTAGAAAAGAATGGGATTTATACACAGATTCATTATCCAGTTCCCTGTCATTTAGCAAAATGTTATCAGGAATTGGGATATCAGGCAGGGGATATTTCAACAGCAGAGCATTATGCATCTTCAGAACTCAGCCTTCCTATATATGTTGGCATAACAAAGGAAGAAGTCAGTTATGTGATTGATAAGATAAATCAGTTTGAATAAGGTAGAAAAGAAAGATTCGTTATGGAGAATAACAGGTGAGACTAAGAGAGTTAGAGATGAGGGATGCACCGCGCATTTTAGAGTGGATGCATGATAAAAGTGTGACAGAAGATTTGAAAACAAATTTTTCCGTATTTACATTGGAGGATGCGCAAAGATTTATTCTTCAAAGCAGGGATACCCATATTAATATGCACAAAGCCATAGTGTCTGATACAGATGAATATATGGGTACAGTCAGTCTTAAGGAGATTGATTATGACAAAGGTAATGCAGAGTTTGCCATTGTAGTTCATAAAGATGCAATGACCAGAGGATATTCCTGGTATGGAATGACAGAAATTCTGGATATTGCATTTTCAAAATTAAAGCTGACAAGCGTTTACTGGTGTGTATCCCGTAAAAATAAACGGGCAGTTCATTTTTATGACAAGCACCATTTTCATGAATCTCTGGATATCCCTAAAGATATACTAAGAAGATATAAGAGTGTTGACAATTTAAAATGGTATTCGGTCCTTGCAGGAGATGATTATCACAATGAGATTTATAGACGTAAAAAGATAGCAGGCTGCAAAATTATATCGATTAAGACAATTCCTACAGTGGGTGCTGGGGAATTGTCTTTTTTTGAGGTAGGAGATGAAATCAATTTTGATATAAAAAGGATTTATTATATCTCTAAGGTTCCAGAAGGAGTACGCAGGGGGTTTCATGCTCATAAAGAGCTGAAACAGATTTTATTTTGTCCATATGGAAAGATTCATCTTATACTGGACGAAGGGAATGGTCGAGAGGAGATTACGCTCAGCGATCCATCTATTGGGGTAGTGATTGAGCATCCGGTCTGGAGAGAAATGCTTTGGATGGAGAAAGATTCTGTGTTGTGCGTAGCAGCTTCTGAGCATTATAGGGCAGAGGACTATATCAGAAATAGGGCAGAATTTGACAGATATATAAAAGAAGCACAGAATGATCGGGGAGCATGAAAATGAAAGTTTCATTTCGATTAAATGATGAAGAGAGAATATGCAATTTATTGGGGATGCTGTTTCTCAGTTTGTATATAGTTAATATATCGCCAGGGTTTGAAGAGCCGTTGGGAATTCCTCATGCGTTCGTATCAATGATGATGAAAATAGTGTTGGGATTAGGATTCTTTTCATGCATTGATGTGATTTTTAGACGGTTTAAAAAGAAAACTTTGATTTATTGTTTAATAACGGTAGCAGTTATTTTTATAAATACTATATTTTTCCCGTCGAATAATATAGTTTTTAAAAACACAGCAGTCTATTTTTTAGTGAATTGCTTATTACCAATGATTTTTTTTGCAATGGTTCGTGACTTTCAACTTTTAAAACAGAAACTCTTGAAAATATCAGAAATCATTGCAATCCTGACTATAATTGTTTTGATACTTAAAATTGCAATACCAAGGTTAGGGGGACAGTTTTCTTTAGGCTATTATTCCATGGGATTTGGTTATGCTTGTCTTGTGCCAATGATTTTTTTAATGTTGGAATTTGTACGGAAGCCAAATTTTAAATATGGGTTATATATAATTGTAATGCTTATTGCAATTATGAGCCTTGGTTCAAGAGGGCCTTTGGTAGGGATATTGTCATTTGCAATGATTGCATTTATAAAGATAAATCACGAAAAAAAGAGAGATGTGAGAATTATATTAGGATTTTTAGTAGGCTTAATTTTTGTGTTCTTTTCAGGCTCATTATTTACTCTTTTATATAATTTGCTATATAGTATTGGCATTGACAGCAGAACGCTGATTATGATTGCTAACCATAATATTGGTTATATGTCAGGCCGGGATGAACTGTATGAATTTTTTTTACAAGAAATAGTATCAAATCCTTTTATCATACGTGGAATTAACAGGGATCAGGCATTAGGATTCAACTATCCACATAATGTGTTTTTAGAATTATTGTACCAGCTTGGAATTATTTTAGGTGGATTGATAGTGGTTTCCATTGTTTTTAAAGCATTTAAAGCTTTGAAATCAAAGTGTATGAGTACAGATTCCAAGCAACAATTAGAAATAATATTTATGTGTGTTTCTTTATCAACATTGATGATAAGTGGTACTTTATGGAAACAGATTAATTTCTGGATATGGATAGCAATTTCAAATAATAAATACAGAGACTATAAAAGAAAAATTAGAGAGGGAACATAGGAATGAAAATATTGCATATTATGCATGATTACAAGCCTCGGATTGGCGGTTCTGTTGTCAGGAATGCTAATATGGTAGAGGCATATAAAAGAAATTCGAACGATGAGATATATTTGATAAATTTGGGCGGAAAGGAGTATAAACTGAGAGAATGTATAGGAGGAATCAAAATCTATCGGTGCAGATCTCTCATGGAGATGATTGTTACTGCCAGAAACATAATATTTAAAAATGGTATTGAAATATTGCACGCCCATAATTATCGATTTATGTTTGTTGCATTCATGATAAAATTTATGTGTCCATGGAGACACCTAAAAATTGTCACAGAGATGCATTCTTTATATAGGATGAAACGTTTTAAAGAATTGATATCCTATTATTTACTGAGAAAAAGTGATGCTGTGATTGTACTGGCGGATTCCGCAAAACAGTATTTAGCAGAGAAGATGAGAGTAGATAAGAAGAAGATCACTTCAATAAGTAATGGTATATCCGAGGTCAGTTTTAAGGAGAACAAAAATTTTAAGCTTTATGAGGATTTGTCAGAGAAAAAAAATAATTATTGTATAGCCGCATATTTTGGAACATTTTATGCATGGCAGGGAGTTCTGTTTCTTGCACAGAATATAGAGAAAATATTTCAGGAATGTCCGGACTTATATCTTGTTATGATTGGAGATGGGCCGGATTTTGTTCAGACAAAAGAACTTATTCAAAAAAGCAGATATAAGGAGCAGATTTTTTTATCTGGAAGTATAGAGAAGGAACAAATATGTAACTTGTATGAATTGGTTGATATCATTTTAATTCCCCGTTTAAGGGATTTGAGTACAGACACAGCTATTCCTCTGAAAGCAGTTGAGGCTATGGAGTTCTCAAAATGTATTTTGGCTGGAAAAGATAATGGGCTGAGAGAAATATTAAATGAGAAAAATGCGGGACTCTTTAAATCGGGTGATATAGAAGATTTCATTTTTGTACTAAAGAAACTTTTAGCAGACAGACAGCTAAGGGGAGAACTGGGGCAGAAGGCAAAAATGGATTCACGAAATTTCTTTCATACCTGGGACACAAATGCTTTGCAGGTAAAGAAGATTTATGAGAAGATTCAAAAAATTAATCGGTAAGGAAGCTTATAGAAGATAATGAGGATTATGAACACCTATTTGGTCAGTTATATTCACAGTTTTGCCAATAGATATTATCATAGAAAATTTTTATTCAGTGTGGCAAACAGAATTGGTCTATCCAGCTTAAGCTATTTTCATTATAAAAAGACAAACAAGGCTGGTTTTAAAAATCTCATTGACATAGGAACTCTTTCCTGCATGGACAGCAGCAAAATAGTTATAGAAGATTTGTGGAGGCAATACTATAGACAACACCGTTTTTATATTTTAGGAACTGGATGGGTAAAATGGACCTATGAGGAAAAACCATGGGGGTTTGAGGGGATTGTAATTGATTCTGAAATCAGAGCGGATTTTAGAACGGAAATTGCATGGTGCCGGGATATGCGCACAGGATATTGTTTTAATCAGGACACTTTAACTGCTGATTTTTTTGATAAGCTTGAAAAAGGGGCAGATATTAAGGTCCCTTGGGAGTTAGCTAGGATGTATCACTGGCCTCAATTGGCGTTGTTAGCTTTATGGAGCAGAGGAGAACGTAGGCCTATTATTGATGAATTTATATTTGAAGTGGAGGATTTTGAAAAAATACCTGTTGGAAAGAGCATTCAGTATACATGTGCTATGGAAATTGCAATCCGGGCAGTGAACCTCCTAATTGCATTTGATATTTTTACACAGATTGATGAAGAAGGGCAGATGAGCGTCAGTTTTAAAGAAAGCTTTATTGCTTTAATGTGGAAGCATCGGGAAGTGATTCTCAATCGTTTAGAGGTTGATTTGAGGAATGGAAAGAATGGGAATCATTATCTTGCAGATCTGTGCGGTCTGCTTTTTTTGTGTTCATATTTACAGGGAAAAGAGGCAGAGCGATGTTTGGCATTTGCAAGGAGAGAATTTTTTAAGGAAATAGATAAACAGTTTTTGGAAGACGGCAGCAATATTGAGTGTTCTACAGCATATCACAGGCTATCATCTGAAATTGTTATATTAGGGCTGCTGATGATACAGAAGTCGGGAAAAAGAGTACCAAAAGCTTTGCATAAAAAGTTGATTGGCATGTATAAATTCTTACATATGATAAGAAAGCCCAATGGAAGAATCCTTCAAATAGGGGACAATGACAGTGGACATGTTGTTCGATTAAATCCAAAAGGGCAGTATGTAAATGAGAGAGAGTTATTTAAATATAATGTAAATTGGAAAAACTATAATGATGGAAAGAATTTGTTTTTTCTTCAAGAAGAGCTGTCTGTAGAATCATGTATAGCCATGTTTGAGGCTCTTTTTGGATTGACAAATACAGCTGACAAAATAGCATTTGGATTTTATAAATCTGTGATTGGAGAAAAAACATTAAAAATTTCTTTGGATGATACAGACTTTAAAATTCAGAATGGAGAAATAAGAGACCTTGTACCAGACAATTTTTTATTTAGAAAAGAAACGGTTATTCGGTTTGCAAAAAAATATGACTTTAGTTGTAAAAAAATTATTGTGTTCGAATATTTTGGACTGGTAATTGTAAAGCTGGATGATTTTTTTTTGGCAGTCAGATCAGTACCGGAATATAAAAAGATGCGCTTAGGTCATGTTCATAATGATGTACTTCACTTTGAATTATCAATTGGAGAAAATGAATATTTTACGGACCCTGGAAGCTATGTTTATACCGGACACAGAGAGTGGAGAGACCGGTTTCGTTCCGATAAAGCTCACAATGTTCCGATTTATAGGAATAAGTGGGTAGAAATACTTGATATGTTTTCCAGCAGGGCAGAGGTGGCTGGCGAATGTTTTGTTTCTGAAAACAGGATTATTGTGACGGCTATGTCTAAAAATGTAACTCATCTGAGGCGCTTTACATTGCATTGTGACAAGCTGGTTGTTGAGGATTTCAGCAATGAGGATTTTGAACTGAGAAAAGAAGCAGATATCAAGGATTGTTCTTTGGGATATGGAATGAGAACAGAGATAAAAAATCAAAGGATTAATATTATGACTCATATAACAGAATAGTCATAAGCAAAGGAATAGGGAAACTGATAGATGTATAAGAAAATAGTAAAAGGTATCTTTTCAGTTGGGGGCATTATATTGCTTTCAAAGCTGTTTGGATTTATAAGGCAGACAGTTTTGGCTAACCAGTTTGGTGCAACGCAAGAAACAGATATTGTTTTTTTTGCAAATGGAATCATTGATAATTTGTCAAATTTAATAACGCAATCATTGTTGGCTGCATTTGTTCCAATTTATATTGCCTTTGCTTCAGATGAAAAAGGTAAAAAAAGATTTGTTTCAAATGTTATAAAAATTTTTCTTTTAATAGCAGGAATATTTGTTATACTGAACGTTTGTTTTGCTTCTGTTATTTGCGGGATTATGGCACCAACGTATAAAGGGGAGGTATACAGGCAATTTGTAAAAGATATGAGATTATTCGCTCCAAATCTTTTTTTGAGCGTATTAATAGCTATTTATTGTGTATTACTTCGGGCAAATAAAAAATTTGTGCCAGGAGAAATGGTAGGGATTCATCAAAGTGTTATTATTATTGCTTTAAGCCTGGCACTGGGAAAAAAATATGGAATTAATATATTGGTAGCAGGAGTATATATATATTCTATTTATAATGTTGTTTATTTGGGATTTTCTAGCAGAAAATATTGTAAATTAGATTGGGATAATCCATTTAAGGATAAAAATATTCACAGGCTGCTGCAAATGATTCTGCCAATGCTGTTTGGCTATGCAGTTGTGTATATCAATCAGCAGGTAGATAAGATTCTTACTTCCGGAATAGAACAGGGAGCTTTAACAGCATTAGGTTATGGAGCGGTTCTTATTGGATTTATTACGACTTTGGCATCGTCTATCTCTACAGTAGTGTATACTTATATTGCTGAATTGATTGCAACTGGTAAAAATAAGACTGTTGCAGATATGTATTTACAAATCAGTGTAATAATGATTACCATATTTCTTCCAATTAGCGTTCTTACCATGATGAATGCTGTTGATATTGTTAGTATAGTATTTGGCAGGGGGGCATTTGACGAGAGGGCAGTGCTCAATTCGTCATATGCACTAATAGGATATGGCATATCAATTATTCCTACGATCTTCGTAGAATTATTTTGCAAATTCCAATACAGCTACTGTGATACTAAGCATCCTATGTTTAATAATGCAATTGCAATAATATTAAATATTATTCTTAGTATATTATTGTGTCCACATTATGGGATATTTGGAGTTACTTTGGCAAGTAGTCTGTCAATGATATTGTGTGCATGTTTAAATTATTTAACATCAAAAAGACATAATTTATATTTAAAGATATCGTGTTTAGTGCCGTATATTCCTCTATGGGGGTTAGGGATAAGCTTTATTATTATATGCTCAGTAAAGGGGAAAGTATTATTAGAAAATAGCAATGCATTTGTACGTCTTTTTCTAATAGGGATTATTTCAACTATTGTATATATCGTTTTTGCTGGTCCAATTATTTATTTTCTAATTAAAAAAAATGGAATAAAAATGAAAAAGGAGTAGAAGAATGGGTGATTTAAAAGGGTATGAAATTTTCAGAGATGATTTAGATAACAAAATATCTGCTCCCACATGTATTCTGATTGGAGGTGATTTTGTTCCGACAATATCTAATAAAGAGTTATTTGAAAGAGGAGATATTGAGGGATTAATGGGTAAGCTTTTAGCAGATAAATTATTAGAAGCAGATTTGAGGATATTTAATTTAGAAGTCCCAATTACAAATGCAGAAGTGAAACTGCCAAAGGCGGGAAGT
Source organism: Candidatus Merdisoma sp. JLR.KK006 (assembly GCF_036941035.1). Classification (NCBI taxonomy): domain Bacteria; kingdom Bacillati; phylum Bacillota; class Clostridia; order Lachnospirales; family Lachnospiraceae; genus Candidatus Merdisoma; species Candidatus Merdisoma sp. JLR.KK006. Next base: position 70,390 of record NZ_JAYMNS010000006.1, read on the forward strand.
CCTAATTTAAAAACTTATGAGGAAAGCATTAGTATTTTTAATTATTTAAAACCGTTGATTTTATCTGGTGCAAATAATCATATTTTTGATTATAAAGAGGATGGCATTAAAAGTACGAAAAAAATACTTTATGAAAATGATATTAAAAATGTTGGATTTGGGCTATCATCTGTGGATGCAAAAAAGCCTTTTTTTTATAATATAAATGGTGTAAAGATTGGTGTGTATGCCTGTGCGGAAAATGAATTTTGCTGTGCCACAGAAAAAAGAGGGGGTTCAAATGGATATGATCCTTTGAATTCTTTTGATGATGTAAGGACAAGTAGTAATGATTGTGATTATCAAATTGTACTTTTTCATGGCGGAAGAGAAAATTATCGATATCCCAGTCCCCAATTAAAAAAAATATGTAATAAATTTGTTGATTGTGGAGCAGACCTTGTTGTTTGTCAACATAGCCATTGCATTGGATGCTATGAGAATTATAAACAAGGATGTATTATTTACGGTCAAGGAAATTTTTTATTTGACTATAATGATAGAGAGGAATGGCAAACAGGAATATTGGTAGAAATTCTTTTTTGCAATAATACAAAACAAGTAAGAGTTTATCCAATACAAAAAGAAAATAATAAAATTGCCTTTGTGAGAGAGGATAAATTAAAAAATGAAATAATAGATGGTTTTATTGAAAGAACGGAAAATATAAAGGAAGATGATTTTCTGAAAAAAGAATATATAAGTTTTTCAAAACAGCAGTCAGATATTCTTCTATTAAGGGGAATCATGGGGATTAATAATAGGTTGATACTTGGACTAAATAAAGTTTTAAGAAATAGAATCTTACGATGTCTATTTCAAATGAAGAGAAATAGGCGCTTATTAAATTATTTAAGATGTGAATCTATACGTGAAAGTATATTGTTATTGCTAAAAGAGGAATAAAAATACAATAGAATAAAAGGAAAATAGAGATTATATTTATTTGCTTAATAGATTTAAAAAAGTGTGAGCAATACAATAAAGGTGCAAAATTGGAGTAAATTGAAGGTATGAAAAAGCAAAATTCACAAGAGGCCGAAAAAGAAATTGATTTTTATGATAAGGCACGAAAAATATATACACATGTTCCCCATATTGGAAAAAAAACGATGGAAATCACATGGGGGATGATTCCACCTACTATAAAATATGGGAAGAAATATAGAGAATATACAAAACTGTTAAATGATTCTCAATGGTGGAATAAAGAACAGCTTGAAGCATATCAAATAAAAAAATTGAAAGAGACATTAATGTATGCAAGAGAATATGTACCATTTTATAAAGAAGAATTTATGAAGAATGGGTTTGAGCCGGAATGTTTTACAGAACTTTCAGAGTTGGAAAAATTGCCGTTGATTGATAAGGATATAGTTCTTGCTAATGAAGAAAGTCTGGTCAGCAAACAATTTCCTTTGTCAAAGCTGAAAGTTCATACAACCGGTGGTACAACAGGAAAGCAGTTAAGGCTTTATATTACAAAAAATGCATATGTAGGAAGGGAACTGCCCTTTGTAGATGCTGTCTGGGGACGTATAGGATATGACAGATTTTCCTCTCGAGTTGCCCAGCTAAGAAATCAGACGCTGGAAAATGGGAAGTTATGGGAATACGATAGGAAAAACAGAGAGCTGATATTTGATGCATATCATATGAATGATGAAAATATTGGTAAGATACTTAGAAAAATTACGGAGTGGAGAGCTGAATTCTTACACACATATCCCTCATCTGTATTGATATTATGTGATTATATAAAACGAAAAGGGATAAAATATGATAATTCTTTAAAAGCATTATTATTAACGTCTGAGAATATTTATGCAGGACAGAAAGAAACTATTGAAAAATATATGAATGCCAAATGTTTTACATTTTATGGACACAGTGAAGGGGCAGCGCTGGCTGGACAATGTGAATGTTCTGAGAAATATCATATACAGAGTGAATATGGTTATATTGAACTTGTGGATGAAGAGGGAAAAGTAATTAAAGAGCCAAATAAAATAGGTGAAATAGTTTGTACAGGTTTTGATAATAAAGCTATGCCTTTAATTCGGTACAGAACAGGAGATTTTTCTTCCTATTCAGAGAAAACAACTTGTAGATGTGGGAGGCATTATACACTGTTAAATAATATTGTAGGTCGTTGGACTCAAGAGATGTTTATTGGAAAAACAGGTAATAAAATTTCAATGACAGCGCTTAACATGCATACTGACATATTTAAAAATGTTGAGAATTATCAATTTGTTCAAGATGTACCTGGAGAATGCTCTATAAGAATCGTTAAAAATGATGATTATACTTCAATGGATGAAGAAAATATATTAAAGGAACTTCAAAATAAATTTGATAATTCCATAGAAGTAAAATTTGAGTATGTGCAAGAGATTGGAAAAACTATGCGTGGAAAACAAAGATTTATCATCCAAAACATAAAAGATGAGGAATTAGTATGAAAGAAAAGAACATGGATGAGGGAAGAGTAATTTTATAGATGTCCCAAAGCCTAAACAAACCACGTTTTTTTTGGGATTATGATACTTGGAGGTATTGGCAATGAAAAAGTTTGATGTATTAAAGAGCCAAAAAGATGAAAAAGATTCTTCATTTTGTGATAGACTTATCAATCGGGCTGAAAGCCTTGCTCTGGTTGGACTGGGGTATGTGGGAATGCCTATAGCAGTGGCCTTTGCAAAGAAGGGGCTTAATGTAATTGGCTTTGATAATAACCAAGAAAAAATTGCAATATATCAAGAAGGCAAGGATCCTACAAATGAAGTAGGGGATATAGCAATAAAAGAAACAACAATGGAATTTACATCTGACGAAAAAAGACTTTCGGATGCAAAATTCATTATTGTTGCTGTACCAACACCAGTGAATATGGATCACACTCCGAACTTGTCACCAGTTGAAGGTGCAAGCAGAATTATTGGAAGAAATCTGACAAAGGGGACTATTATTGTTTATGAATCCACAGTATACCCGGGGGTAACAGAAGATGTATGTATACCTATATTGGAGCAAGAAAGCGGATTAAAGTGTGGTACTGATTTCAGAGTTGGCTATAGTCCTGAGCGAATTAATCCGGGTGACAAGGTGCATACGCTTCCGTATATCCGAAAAATTGTTTCTGGTATGGATGAAGAAAGTCTCGTAGTGATTAAAGATGTATATGACCTTATCATTGAAGCTGGGACATTTCCGGTTAGTTCAATCAAAACTGCAGAGGCAATTAAGGTAGTAGAAAATTCACAGCGCGATATTAACATTGCTTTTATGAATGAATTGGCGATGGTATTTGATCGTATGGGAATTGATACAAATGAAGTCGTAGATGGCATGAATACCAAGTGGAATGCTTTGGGATTTCGTCCAGGACTTGTAGGGGGACACTGTATTGGAGTGGATCCCTATTATTTTACTTATGAAGCTGAAAAGCTGGGATATCATAGCCAGATTATTTTGAATGGACGTATTATTAATGATTCTATGGGGATCTATGTTGCAGAGGCGGCAGTGAAGAAGATGATCGAAGCTGGACAGGCCCCAAAAAAGAGTCATGTGGTGATACTTGGACTGACATTTAAAGAGAATTGTCCAGATACAAGAAATAGTAAAGTTAATGATATTATTAGATGTTTAAATAATTATGGAATAAAACCAGATATTGTGGATCCATGGGCGTCTAAGCTAGACGCAAAAAAGGAATATGGTGTAGAACTTACAGAATTATCAAATGTTAAAGGTGTAGATTGTGTGATTGTGGCAGTTGCTCATAATGAGTTTAGGGAATTGAGTTTAGCTCAGATAAAGAAACTATTTAAATATTCTGCAGATGAAGAAAAGGTATTAATAGATGTGAAGGGATTGTATGAGATCGAAGAACTAGAGAAAAGCGGCTTAAAATATTGGCGTTTATAAGCCAAAAGCTGAATGGATAAAAGATGGAAATTTTTAGGTAAGGAGTTGAAGAAGCATTGAAGACCATAATGCTCGTATTCGGGACAAGACCCGAAGCGATTAAAATGTGCCCGCTTGTAAAAGAATTACAATCCAGAAAGGGCATAAAAACTCTAGTCTGCGTCACAGGGCAGCATAGAACAATGCTGGAACAGGTTTTGGCCGCATTTAATGTGCAGCCAGATTACGATCTTTCTATTATGAAGGACAAGCAGACGTTATTTGACATAACAACTGAAATTTTGATGAAAATCAAAGAGATTCTGGAAAATGAGAGGCCTGATGTGGTGTTGGTTCATGGAGATACAAGTACAACCTTTGCCACAGCACTGGCCTGTTTTTATTTGCAGATACCTGTAGGTCATGTGGAGGCAGGACTGCGGACATACAATATTGCATCTCCGTATCCGGAAGAATTTAACCGCCAGGCTGTGTCTATTATTTCAAAATATAATTTTGCGCCAACTAAGCTTAGTTGTGAAAATCTTATTCATGAAGGAAAAAAAGAAAATACAATTTTTATCACAGGTAATACAGCTATAGATGCATTGCAGACAACTGTTCGGGAGGATTACGCCCATCCGGAATTGGAGTGGTGCGGTGATTCCAGGCTGATATTAATCACTGCCCACAGACGTGAGAACCTGGGACAGCCTATGCAAAATATGTTCAGGGCAATAAAAAGGGTTTTGGATGAACATGAGGATGTGAAAGCGGTTTATCCCATTCATTTGAATCCGGTTGTTCGTGATATCGCCCATTCTATATTTGGCACAGATGATCGGATTCATTTGATTGAGCCTTTGGATGTGCTTGATTTTCATAATTTTATGAAACATTCTTACCTTATTCTTACTGATTCTGGAGGAATTCAGGAGGAAGCGCCTTCATTGGGCAAGCCGGTTCTGGTTATGCGTGATACAACAGAAAGGCCAGAGGGAATAGAGGCTGGGACGTTGAAGCTTGTTGGCACAGATGAAGAAGTTATATATTCTTCGTTTACAGAACTTCTTGATAATAAAGCGGCTTATGACGCTATGGCTCATGCTTCAAATCCTTACGGGGATGGGAAGGCGAGTGTTAGGATTGCAGATATTCTTGAATGTGAAGAATATTATAATATTGTGTAATTTTTTGGGAGTATATGGAAAGTTTCTGGTGACTTCTATTTCCTTAAAGGGTGTGGGAGCCAGAATTTTTGAAACAGTACAAGATATGTTTTGTTCTATCATTGGCGATGAGGCAGTAAAATCAATGACGGCCTCTAGTTTATTGTGTTAACAAGTTGTTTGATCAACATGAGAGGAAATTCAAGTATGGAATTGCATGTAGGAAGATGCCCTTGCATTCCCAAACAACATTATAATTACAACCACATTAATGAAAGAAGACACAAAGGATATAGAATTCAGGGAAAGGAAACCGAACTATATATTTTAAAAAGGCTTCACTTTCCCATACTTATCAAAAATTGCTTTCTCAAATACTTCTTTATTAGAATCAAAAAACTGTGCCAAATCTGGATTGCATTCTGTTCCCCAAAATAGTTTCGAAGCATATCTGGATATAATACATTTAAACCAAAATCCCTGAATCATTTCATCATCTGTATTCTCATGATAACAGCGTATTTCCTTATTTAACTGCATTATTGGAGCTTGATGTTTATTGGTTAACTCAATATATGTTTTTCTGTCTATGAGTCTGAAAAGTTCAGGATTTATAAAAAACAAAGGATATTGCAGTCTTGTTTTGCAGGCCTCCATGAAAACAATATTGTCATAATCGAAAGATAAATGATCCGTAAATTTATATTCATTTTCAATAAATGCTTTTGCTTTTGTAATTGGTGAAGAATAGCCAGTTTTCTTATTGATTCCTTCATAAATTATATCAATTGCCTTATTCCAGTCACTTAGTGCTCTTGGATTAAAAATATCATTTTTTTGAAGTTTCATGCATGTATCGCATTTAATGATAACTTCATTTACAGCAAAACATATATGAAAAAACCTTACAGCAGGCAGCATTATAGTAAGGTCTAATAAAGATGCATAGCTTTCCTCAAGCTGCGGTATCTGGGGAATTGGAATATTTATTGCATAATCACATATAAGGCAAAAAACAAAAATTATGAAATATTGGTCACAGCGTTCGATATTAACTACTATTGACTTAAATATGTTATATGCTTCTTGATAATAGTCTTGCTTAGTTAATATGTTTTTTACTGATTTATGAATATTGTTATCGCCAAATCTTCGCACATTAGATATCAGCTTTTTCAATTCACAATATCTTGCCTGGGCTTCTAAAATGTGATTATATCCAAAAGACACTCCATTGTCTAATTCTACAAAATAAAACTGAGGACTTGGAATTTGAATTTTACTTTTTTCAAAGTCTTTCAAGAAAGAGGAATAGAATGTGAATAAATCCTTCCCGGCAAGCTTATAATATTCAGATATAAAACTATATATTTTTCTTATTCCATAATTTGTGAAAGGCGTATTTTTAGTTATCAATTCCAGTTCCTTTTCGGAAAATCCCCCTTCCATAATCCACATTAGTAATTCTGCTTCGGATAAAGAATCAAATAGTACTTTTATGTAATCTAACTCTTTGGTTTGGTACTTACTGATTCCTAACTTATCTCTCATTAAGTATATTTTTTGATTAAATTCTTTTTCATGTTCTTCAACACAGTCAATAAATGGGGGAACAAAATCTAATTCATTAATAAAAGGTATAATGGAGTCAAGTTTTAGATCTTCTAAACATGTAATAAAAAGTCCCAATGATGTAGAAGTAAATTGGTAATAATGCATTTTTTCATGATAATATGTATAGTAATTTAACCATGATTCAACATTAGTTTCTATGGCATTTGTGTCAAAAAGGTCGAAATCCTTAATTTCTATGAATTTTGTAATAGTATCAAAGGAGCCGAATACACTATTCAGTTTCATCTTGTTGCGCATCTTCAGAAACAAACAATTCTCTGATAAGTTCATCTGTTATTATATCCTCAACTTTTAGTTTGCTGCTTTTATTGTCACATTCTATCTTTAATTTGCAGTTGCCCTTTTGTATTGAGATTACGGTATTCCCTTTTTGTATGTATTGGATTATAATTTTTTTAACAGCGGCAATAATGGCGTTTAAAGTTCCCCCGGTGATTAATAAGGTTATTATATTGTTGATTTCATTATTTAGTATTTTTTTATTTCTGATAAAAAATTTAGTCTGTTCCATTGTAACAGTTCTTATCTGCTCTGAATTCTGGTGAGACTCCAGAAAGCTATTTTTATCATCGGCTGTTTCAAAAATAAGAGTAATTTTTTCTTGCATTTTTTCCTCCGACATTTGTTCCAATATATTTATATTTTTCTTGTCAGTAGTTCTCAGTTCCATCTAAAAGGGAGTTTCCACCCCATTTTTGTCCAAAAACAAATTGACATCTGCCACACTCTTGCATTTCGTGTTAATACAAACAATAATCCCGGCATCAGCAGGAATCTTAGGATGAAGTGCAGAACACCCTGCCAGGGAAAGCGCTTTTTGAGTTTCCTTCAGGTTCATATGCGCCCCAATACAGAAAGCGGTTAATTTGTATTTGGAAGGATTTTTTGTTCCATTACAAATTGGATATACATAATTTTTACTTAAATTTGAATTTTTAATAATAACAGAAGGTGTAATATCCGGATGTTGTGAAAGATAACTATTTATAAAATCTCTTAAGGAAGTAAATGTTTTTTCTACTTTCCTTTCATTTAAAAAGTTCTGATATGATTTATGTCCCAGAGAGATATCCTCTAATTCCTCAAACAAAATAGTAGTACGAGTTTCGTTTTCTGATTTCATAGAAAATCTCCTTTCCATGGATAATGCTGGTAATAAATGATATAATCATCATAAATGATTTTTAACGGAAAGACAAGAGGAGACATGGTAATATGACATTGGAAGAACAATGCAGGCTGTCTTATTACAAAAAAATAGCAGATATCAGCACACATAAAAATGTATGTCTTGTTCAGCATGTAGAAAATAACCGGATATTTGTAAAGAAAGAGCAGGAAATCTACTGCAGGGAAGTGTATGAGTACCTGAAAGACTGTAATAACCGTTACTCCCTCCTGGTTTCAGAACAGGAGCGAGCTGGAAGATGCTGCTTGGCGGGATTAGCTATTTACTTATTTTATGGATGGGAATTTCCATGGAATTTACGAATTCAGAGGGCAGTGCTATTACTGGGTTTTACCTGTGGGCGAATCGCTTGACTTTCTTGGCATGGGTCCTGCTGACCATTGCATTTTATGCAAATTATTTTAATTTGCAAAGGCATCTGCCATTGATGAAGAGAAAATATCTTCGCTGGGCAGGATATTTTTTGTGGCCGGCTCTCTTTTTGGTTATGTTGGTTTTCATTCTTGTACTCATTGGCGGATAAAGATTGTGCTGGCAGCACACCAATATGAAATTTGAATGTAGTATACTTTCTTCAACGACAGAAAAGAAGGGAGGTGCTACAAATGCCGTACCCCATTATTAATAAGGAAAAGACGGATGGTCATTGGAATGAGGTTCATACTACCACATGTACGTATAAGCCATCCTATCAGAATCAACATGATCTTGGCTGGCACGCAGATGAAATTGATGCAGTAGCCTTTGCAAAGAAAAATGGCTATCCGGATGCAGATGGATGCTATTATTGTTGTGAAAGAGCCCATCGAGGGTAAGTATGAATGGAGAGAGCAGGCAGCAGGTCCGGTAAGAGGAGTGCTGCCTGCTTTTGTACACAGGAATCCATGACTATATCAATATTTACAATAATATCCAGCCGATATGTGATACCTATAAGAAATAGAGTTTACTGCTGGAAGCCATGGGACGCAGGTTGGTATTGATGGAAAAATAGTGATAGAACAGGGATAAATATCTTTCAAATAAGATGCAAATAGAAAATTATGTTATTATATAGCGATATAAAGTTTTGGTTTCGAAAGAATATGGGATATTTGAGGTCAAAAACAGTCAATTCGAGGATGAGTAGTCAAAAATGCAAATAGTATGGTATAATTCTTAAAGAAAGTATCAGATTCAGACCAGGAAAAGTGAACGGCTTTATACAAAAGATAAAACTGCTCTGAATTTGATTCTTTCCAAATTTCTAATTATGATAATCCGATGCCATTGACAGCACTTTAAATGGATGTGGTACAATAAATAATAATACATTCAAAAGTATTAACTCAGAAGAAAGGCAGGCTTGGCCAATGACTCATAATCCTGAAGTGAGGAATGCGGTTATCCTTGCAAGTGGTTATGGAAGACGTATGAAGCGAAAAGAGCGTTTCCCGTCGAAGCCAATGACACCAATTAACAAAAAACCGTTAATTTCATATGTGATTGACATGCTGATAGAGGGAGGAATTGAAAAGATATATATTGTCTATCATTCTGTAACTGCAGATGTTTTAAAACTTCTTGACTATTCTGCCTGCTATGCCAAATACCTAGAATTTATTGAAGAAGATGTACAAAAGGGAACCTTATTAACCTTTTCGAGGGTAAAAGATTATATTTCCCCCCCGTTTTTAATGACTTTTGAGGATATTGTTGCGGGTAAGAGCGATTTTGTCAATATGTTGGATTTGGGGAAAAGAAATATTGCCAAAGATGCAGATTTGATTATTCAGACGGTAAGTGAGCCGTCGATTCTTTCTGAGAAAGCGTTCCTCACAGAACAAGGAAGAGTTGTCAGATACAAAAAAAATGGTATTGTTGATGAAGCGAGCGCAGCTCAAAGAAAAAAATATGGCGGAATGGTGTATCTTTGGCTGAGTAATCCGTTTTCGCTCATGGACAGATATTTATCGGAGCAAAATTATAAATTTTCTTCTTTTTTAGAAGAGTATATTCAAAATCATACAGTGTATGAAATGCCCATTAATGATATGTGGGATATAGATACGTCGGAGGCAGTGATGTTAACAGAAGAATTATTGGAGAAGTGGGGTGACTGGAATGCCGGTATTGAGTGATGTTGATCTTCGAAAAGTAATGGAAGAGGATGAAGGAATCATAATTCTTAATATGCGTGAGAAAAGTATTACAGGCGCAGGGTACGATCTTACGATTGGCTTTATTCGTGATGCTGATACAGGCAGGATACCGGAAACATGCCCGAATGACAATAATAGATACACTCTTTTACCCGGGCATAGGTATTTGGTGATCAGTAAGGAGTTTTTGTATCTGTCATCCCGATATATGGCGACGCTGCATTCACGCGGTTCTTATGCCCTTAAGGGACTGCTGGTGACATCGACAACAATTGATCCCAATTATGCAGGATGTATAGCCGGTTCACTGTTTAATTGTTCTTCTAAAGAGGTTTATATTAAAAAGAATAATCAATTTGTAACTATGGTAATTCATGAGCTTTGCACATCAACGGAAACATTTATACAAAAAAATGAACATGGGAGGCCTATGGATACACAGGAGACATTTCATGGCAAGTTTCCCAATATTCATCCCAGAGCATGTGAAGCGGGTGATGCATTTTATGGGAGAATCAGGAAGGAAATAGAATATGAATATGAAGCAGCCCGAGAGAGAATGTTTACAAAGGCTCAGAAGAATAGAGCCCCAAGTATCAAGACATCATTAGATGAGTATATTGGGGGAGATATACCTTTGCAAGGAGATTCTCAAGAAGCTGAACAGGCGTACAGGCAAAGAAAAAGAATCACATTTTTGATTGGAAATGGATTTGATTTAAATATCGGATTGGATACAAGATATAGGGATTTTTACGATTTTTACATAAAAAAACATGAACATGATGATGACATGCTGGCGAAGGAAATAAAGGGAAATATTGAAAACTGGTCAGACTTAGAGTCAGATTTAGGAAAGTTTACAGGAAAGGTGCTGCCGGAATATGAGGAAGAGTTTTGGAAAAGTGAAGAGACCTTAGAAAATGATCTTGCGTTTTATCTGGAAGAACAGATGAAAAGAGTCTCCTTAAAGGGGGAGCGAAAGCGAAGAGATATAGCGTATAAAATGCAAAACTCATTAACAAAGTTCCATGAGACACTCTCAGAGATTTTAAGGAAACAAATAGTGAGGATTTTCTTTGATACAAATGCTCCCATAGAGTATTCTTTTATATCGTTTAATTATACGGATGCGCTGGATCAATACCTAAGGACTGCCACTGAGCGCTTCCTGATTCAGCTTTTTCCGGGAGAGGGCGAAGAGGTACTGCATATTCATGGGACATTAACTGATGATATGGTATTGGGAGTTGATGATGAAGAGCAGATTGCAAATAGAGAGTTTAGCAGCAATGCCACAAACAAGCAGCGTCTAATAAAGGAAGAGATAAATCGGATTTGCGGGAATACGAGAATAGAGAAAGCACGTGATATTATTGCAGGAAGCAGTATAATCTGCATTTATGGGATGTCCATTGGGGAAACAGATAAGATGTGGTGGCAATGCATTGCTAAGTGGCTCCAAGGCGATGATTCCAGAAAGCTGATTATTTTTGCAAGAGATAGTGAGAGGTCTGGAAATAGAAAGTATTCAAATATATGTAAAGATAAGATGAAGAAGAAATTCAGAGATAATATCAAAATGATTTATGAGTGGGAACAGATAAAAGATCAAATTTATGTGGAGGTAAATGCAAATATTTTTGATTTTGGGTCTTTATAATATGACATAGTTGATGAGTTGTGTTGATATTTTAAGACAAAATGTGTCTGCATTTCTGGTATAATACGTATTCGGGGTCAAAAACATTCAATTCGAGGACAAATAGTCAAAAGCGGAAATAGTATGTTATAATTATGATGGTATCTCAATAAGAACGAGAGAGTTTTAATACGAAAGATAAAATCTATCCTTGGAGACAGGGAGGAAAGTTGAAGAAGATTTTATGCTGAAGATAGCAGTATTAGATGATCAAGAAGAGTATGTAAAGAAGATTCGCGATTTGATCACGCAGAGCATGCAGAACTTAGGCGTTCCGTACAGATTCAAGAAATATACTCAGGCGAAGGAATTGCTTTCCGATTTGCAGGAAAAAGAATATTTTGATATCTATTTGCTGGATGTGGAGATGCCGGAGATGTCTGGTCTGGAGGTTGCCAGACAAATTCGGAAGGAATGCTGGGGACCTATTATCATTTATATTACGAATTATGTTGAATATGCAGTGGAGGCCTTTGAGGTAAACGCTTATCGCTACATACCAAAGAGTATGTTGGAAGAGCAATTGCCGAAGGCCTTGGCGGCGTTGATTGCACAATTGGAGAAAGTAGAGGATGAAGTCTATAAGGTTGAAAAGGGCTATCAATTTGAACGAATTCCGCACCAGGAAATCTATTACCTGAAAAAGGAAGAAAAATATGTGCTGATTGTCCATAAGAGGGGAAAAAGCAGAGTAAGAAAGACTCTGGCAGAGATGATGGAAGACTTAGGTTGCAGCGATTACTTTATAAAGATTGACAGGAGTTACGTAGTCAATGTCCTGCACATTATGTCGTTGAAGGAACAGCAGATTTTACTGCGAGATGGGAGCAGACTGCCTGTCAGCAAGCCGAGATTGGTGCAGGTGAAACGGGAAATTTTGGAATACTGGCGGTGATGGTGGATGCTGTTGTTTTTGTGTTACAGCTTTGTTCATTTTATAGAAATGTTTTTGGGAATTTGGATTATTCATAAAATATATCCTGAGCCAAGGTTTCAGTCTAAAGCAATGAGATTATTAGGAGGGAGCGTATTTTTAGCAGTAGCCCTTTTAGTTGTAGATAATGCTTGGAAATCCTATATATCTAATGTTGCTATACCTTCAAATATTATTTTATGCACACTTTCTTATATTTTATGCTTTAAATGTTCTTTGAGTGCTATATTGGTGTGGGAAAGCTTTTATAGTATTATGATTTCGCTTTTGAAGATGCCAATATTAATTTTGATAGGGTTGCTACAGCATAAAGTTTTAAGCCAAGTAAATAGGGAAGTTCGAAATTTTGCAGAGATATTATGGTGTTTTCTAATAGAAATTTTAATATTTTTGTTGATTAAAAAACGAAAAGATATTATAAAATTACTAAAAATATTGTTATTCAGGTATAAGAAACTTTTAATAACTGTTTTTGGTATAGAATGGTGTATGTTGACATATAGCATGTATTTAGGAAAAGAAGGTTTTACATTTATCGATTTTGTATTACATCTGATTTTTATTATATGTGCAGTTTTGTTAATGCTTTATTTAATGTTAAATATTCTTTATCGAGAAATAAAAAGTGAAAATATAATATTAGATACAATACAGAGCAATTTGCAGAATCAAAATGATAAATTACAAACTTATTATAATCAAAATAATCAACAACTGCATGACATAAAGCATATAATGATTTATCTTAGAAATTGCTTGGAAAGTGGAAAAGCAGAGGAAGCGTTAGCACAAGTTTGTGAATTTACGGATAACCTGATAGCAATGGAACGAAAGATATGGACGGGATTTTCTTTTCTTGATTTTGTTATAAATTCTAAAAAACTTGAAATGGATGATAAAAAAATTGACTTTGAGTTGGAAGTAGATTTGTATGAGGTACCCTTTAAAGATGCTGAATTAGGAGTAATACTCGGGAACTTACTTGATAATGCCATTGAAGCATCACAAAAGTGTGAAATAAATAAAAGAAAAGTTTTTTTAAGGATTTGTAATCGAAACGAAATTTTTTTGTTGTGTTTATATAATAATAGTGTGCAGATGCCAGTTTTGAAGGATGATAGATTTGTAACAACCAAAGAGGATAATTATGCTCATGGATTGGGGGTGGAAAGTGTAAAACGTATTGTAGAAAAATATAATGGTAACATTAGCTTTCAATACGATGATGAGCATTTTGAAGTTGATATTTTAATTTAGGAGGTATTTGACTATGAAAAACGAGAATGAAGCTATTGGTAACCTTTTGAGTGAATTGGAAGAAGCAGAGAGAGTTAGTGTAATACCAGAAGAGGGAACTTACTCAATAACTTATGATTATGGATCACTTTATACTTTATTATGCTGTAATCCGTAAGAAAACATCTGTCGATTTCTAGTATAAGCAATTATTAATTGGTAAAGAAATGTAGGTGTTTTTTAGGATATTGTAGTGAATTAAGCCCCTCCTTTCATAATACTATTTGGTTTAGTGTTGTGAAGGGAGGGGTTTGCCTGTAGGATAAAGAAATCAAGAGGAAATAAAATTTTGCTGAGATTTTTCTTAAAGTAGAATCTTTACATCATAGAGGAGAATGTATGAGTTATAAAAACGTGATAAAAGAAAACACTGCTTTTTGGCAAAAAGTTTTAGGTACAGAAATCTGTAATCGTTTATTAGATAACGAAGCAGATAGACACACAACAAAAGGAAACGTAGCAGAAGAAGCCCCTGTTCTTCCTTTAATAGAACCTTATTATAGAAAAGCACTTACAGAAGCAGTGCAAGGGGAGAGCGAGATCTTGCAGGAAGGCTCATTCTCCCAATTCTACTGTATATTTATAAAAACCGCTTTTTTTTATTGGAGTACACAAAGTAGATGTTTTTTTAAAAACGATTGGAAAAATATTACAGAGAACCTATACAAAAGAATCGAAAAGATACCCATAAAGGTTCTGATTCAGGATATTCATGACTGCAAAGAAAAAGGGCTTTTGAGTGGCAAAAACAGCGAAGAAGAATACGAGGATTATCAAAAAAGATTTATGGGTAATCCTGCTTATATAGATAACCTTTGCGAAAATTATTTGGAAATGAAGAGACTGCTATTCCTGCAAATCTACCAAACCATAGGAATTATGTGGGAAGTTGAGGTGGCATTACAAAGAGATAAAGAAGTTTTGATAGAGCAGCTTTGCTCTGGACATGATTTTCAAAATATTATTCGCATGGATACCAACCTATCGGACTGCCACAGAGGCGGCAGGACCATTGTCAAAATTCTTCTGGACAATGGAGTTACACTTATCTATAAACCTCACAACCTGCAAAAAGAGAATTTGTTTGAACAAATACATGCAGAATTCTTGGCTTGGTGCGGCCTGACAGAAAAAAAGTTTCATATTATAAATAGGGATGCTTATGGATGGGAGGAATATATAGAGAAGACCGGTTGCGACAGCATAGAAGAAGTGGAGCGGTATTTTGAGAGAACAGGAATCCTTTTGTTCCTTTGTTACATAATGGGAGCAACGGATATTCATGGAGAAAACCTTTTAGCATCAGGAGAGTATCCGATGCTTTTGGATTTGGAGACATTTCCCGGATGCAGGCAGCAGAAAGAGGTGCATAATGCAGAGCAGATGATAAGAGAAGAAATCAGCGGCTCCGTACTTTGTACAGGACTTCTTCCTGTTGTAGCTTGGGGAAATCAGGAGGCGGGAGTGATAGTAAATGCACTTCATAAAAACAGCAGAGAAATGACGCCTTTTCGTCTGCCTATGGTCTGTCAGCCCAAAAGCTCAGAGATTCATATTGAGTATCGACCTGTAGAAATCAAGCTCAGCGGCAGCCTTCCGGTATTTCAAAATAGGGAAATGAATCCGGCGGATTTTGAGGAATGGATTTGCAAAGGATTTGCAGAGGCCTATGATTGCATGCTGGAGCAGAAGCAGAAAATGACAGAAATCCTTGAGCGATTATTTGCATATGAAGGCAGATGTCTGCTTCGGCATACACAGCAGTACAGCATGATTTTAAATATGTCTTTATTTCCGGAGTTTTTGAAAAGTAAAGAGAAAAGAGAGCTGTTTTTGTATGTGCTTGATAAGCAAAATTTGTGCCCTTCAGTTCATGCTTATGAGCGTTGCGCCTTAGCTTACATGGATATTCCTATTTTTTATGCAAAGGGAAGGGCTTTGATGGATGGGAACGGAGGAAGGTATCCGGAATATTTTACCGGCTCTCCCTATGAAGCTTGGAGTAAAAAGGTAAAGGAATTAGGATGGAAGGATAAGAAGGAGCAGCTACGGTTTATAAGATTATCTCTGGCATTGCTGAGAGAGCAAAAAAGGGATCAATGGGATGCTGAACGGACAGATGAGCGAGAGACGGTCATTTCAAGAGAAGATCTACTCTGGCAGATAGCGGATACTGTTTGCCGTATGGCTGTTATTTATGGAGCAGATGAGGATATTAATTGGAGCGGACTGAGGTTTTTTGATGAAAAAAGCTGGAGCTTTGTACCGCATGGCATTTATTTATATGACGGGATTGGCGGCGTGGCTGTTTTTTTTGCAATGGTATTAAAGAGGTATCCCGAAGCAGCTTTTGAAAGAATCTATAAGATGGTGACAAAAAAGCTTTTTAGCTATACAAAAAGCCTTTTGAAGGATGAGAAAAAGTCAGAATCTTCTCATACGGGAGCTTTTATTGGGGAGGGTTCTGTAGTTTATACATACTTGCTGCTTTATAAGATTACTCAAAGACAGATCTATTTAGACTATGCCAAAATGCACAGCGAGATATTATTTAAGAAAATGGAAGCAGAAAAGACCTCTGATTTATTGTCTGGTCTGTCTGGGGCGATTGTTGTGCTACTGAAGCTTTTTCGGGAAACGGGAGAAGAACGGTTTTTGAAAGCTGCGGTAGAGCAGGGAGAGTGTTTATGGGAACGGGCTGAGCGGCAAAAGATGGGGTATGGATTCCCTGGTGCAATGGAGGGGAAGGCTTTGTCCGGAATGGCTCATGGCAATAGTGGTCATATTCTGGCATATTCTTATTTGCTGGAGATTACAGGGGAATGTTGCTATCAGGAAAGAATCAGTGAGCTTCTTGCGTATGAAGATAGTTTGTATTCGGAGGAAGCTGGAAATTGGAGGGATTTGCGGAAGGAGGATTCGGGGAGAAAGGATCTTAATGCATGGTGTCATGGGGCGGCGGGGATTCTTTTGTCCAGGATGAAGCTAAAGCATTTGAAGGAATTTCGGGATTGCGCTGAGGTTCAGAGGGATATGGGGCGGTGTGTTGAGGCGCTACGCTTGTGTCCGGAGACGGAGTCGGTTTGTTTGTGTCATGGACTGGCTGGAATGTGTTGGATTATTGGGCATTATCTTAAGGAATATCGAGATGAGATACTGGAAGAGAAACAGGAAAGGCTGCTGAATCGGATTTTGCGGATGTGGGAGAAAGGGGAGGGAATGCTTCCGCAAGAGTATTATCAGGTTTCTTTGATGACTGGGATCACGGGGGTTGGTGTGACATTATGTGATGAGGATTATGGGTTGTTAAGTTAAAGGAATTGGATAAAGGTGAAATATTGAATAAGGATTATTTTTTAATAAAAAAGAAGAGTTGTAGGGGCAGAATTAAGATTTAGGATTATATTGCTTTATGAGATAATTGGGGAAGGAGAGAATCTCTTCTTTCCTTTTTAGCTGAATTTTAAGCAATTTATGATGTAAGGAACAAGAGAAATACTATTTTTCTTTGTAGCAAAAATTTTCGAGGTCAAAAATAGACAAATGAGGGATAAGTGAATTTTAGGGTGTTGAAAGATGCTATAATTTATAAAAATGAATAAATATTTTAGTGCGTGCATGTTAGTTCTATTTTTAATTGTTAAACTTATATGACAAAAGGGGGATTATCAAAAATGAAATACCAATATGATATTGCATTATCTTTTGCAACAGAAAATCAGGATTTGGTTGAAAAAGTATATCATTATCTAAGAGCAGAAGAAATAACAGTTTTTTTTGCACCATCTCCAGAATGTCAAAGGATCTTAAGCGGAAGAAGTCAACGAGAAGTATTCTATGAAATTTTTGCATTAAAAGCTAAGTATGTGGCGCTATTTGTTTCAGAATTTTATTTAGGGAGAGAAGTGCCTATGGAAGAAGCGAGTATAGCTTTTGCAAAGCATGGAGATAGAGGAAGTGTTATACCTGTTTATTTGGATGGAACTGTTTTGCCAACATATATGTTTAATCCAAAAAATCAGAACTATTTTAGATCAAATAATGTGGTTGAAATTGCAGTACATTTGGCAGAAAAAATAAAGTCAAACAAAAGTAATAATGAAGAAGGTGCTATGAGATGTGGAAAACAGGAAAGTAATGTCAGAATAGTAGGTAATAGAGCGCAAAAGCAGGTTTTTATTAATGAACTAAAAGGACATATAGAGCTATGAATACTGAAGATGAAAAGAGTGAGGATATTTTAAAATCAGAAGAAACGGAAAGCTTGGAAGAGCTGACACAACAAAAACGTTCTGAAAAAGAATTTTGTGCAGAAAATAATACTGCCCAAACACAGATTTTTATTAATAGCATGAATGGGGACTTAAACTGGGGCTATAGAAAAATTATGGAGGAAGTAGAGAAACAAAAGCGTAAAAAGGAGTTTGACTTGAGGGAACGGGAAGAATGTGCCGAATTTGTAGAAAGGTTTCGAGACAGTGAATATTTGGCTTTAGCATTGATTCTTTGTGTTTTTGAGGCGATGGCAGTGAGTGAACTTCCTGAATTGAAATCAGGACTTTTAGGATGCCTTCCAATAACACCTAACGGGGATAACGAATCAAGAGAGAGGACAAATCAGGACCCTTACTTATCATTGAATACAATATTAAATGTGATTGGAGGACATCAGTTTATTACAGAGGATGGTCAAAAATGTGTAAGTCTTGGAGAAAATTCTGTTCAGGCATTGAATAATATCTTGGAACAGTTCCCGACACTGCGTAATTCGGTTGTTTGCTGGCTCCTTGAATTGAGTGATAAATACATGTGCAGAACAGCGTTTGATGCTTATCAGATAGCTATGGCTTTTGCAAGGGTTATTTCGCTTGATATTGCAGATGCAAAGAGTAGAATTTTTCCACGGATGTATTCAAATCCAGGTAATGCTGAATTGTTGGGAACATTGGCATATGTATTATATCAAGATACCGAATGCAGGAGAGATATAAAAGAAATTCTTTCTCAATGGGTGAAATCGGATAGCAGATGGTTTTGGAAAGCAGCGAGTATGACATGTTTATTTCTAGTGAAAGATAATGAAGAGTTTCCTTATGAGGAGGATTTGAAAAGAGCAATTAAGAGAAATTTATCGTATATTCAAAACAATGAGTGGATGTTTCTAAGAGAACTTCTTTTTTCCTCCAAATATTTTAGGACGATGATTGCAGAAATATTTGCAAAAACGAATAGTGAAATAAAGAGCAGGAATGGAAAGACGGAATTGGCCAGACAGTATATTAATTTGATTAGACGTTGCTACTATAAAGTTAATTCGATTTTAGTTGAATTGCCTCTTGTAGCATGTGATGCAAAAAAACAACAAAAGTTCCTTTCTGAGATTGTAAAAAAAGTAATGTCAGAATATTATTTACGCAAACAGTTGTATATTTTATTGGAGGCATATTTAAAAGAAATATCTTCTTATACTTGTTCTGAAGATGTACTTAATCATATTTCGGCATATTTTTATAATATGGCATTATCTGATTTAGAGTATCAACAGGATGTGCTTTCTTTTCTGAAAAACTGTCAGAATTCTGTTTCGGAACAAATCTATAAACGCTTGTATATTGCATATGATAATAAAAGGAGAGTTGGATTAACATGAATGAATTTGAAAATAAGCTTATTTTAAAAGAAGAAAGATATGAGAGTGGACTGTTTCCTCAGATCCCTAATTTTAGGAAGCGAGGCTCTGCCTTTGTACTTACGGAAGGTAGTAATGATGATATTCTGGTTACAGAGCATACCACAACAAAGCAAATTAGGAAGGGAAAATATAATATGCTTATTGAAATATCTACGCTTCCCTATATGAAAGAACTTACATTTACTTCACCAAGTAAGGAAGCAGCATATTCTTTTGATGTATATGTGAAGGCTGTGATACAAGTGGATGATCCAATTCGCTTTTATGAAAACAGAAATCTTGATGTGGATGCATACTTTAATAATCTGTTTTTGCTTGATGTTAAAAAAGTTACACGGCGCTATAGTATTTTGAGCTATGATGGAATGGATAATGAATTAACTAGAAAACTCTCTTCTTATAATACTATTGATGCAGCTACAGGGTTTAGCTATACAATATCAGTAGTTGATGCACAGCCAGGAGAACAGGCGCAGGAATATGTAGAAAGGTATAGTAAGCAGCAATTAGATGCCAGCTTGAAAAAGAATGCAAGAGAATTGTCAAAGGGATTTTCAGTTATTTTTGAAGAAGCAGTTATGACAGAGGTGGCAGAAGGCAGACTGTCTGAGATGGAAGCAATTGTTAAAATTCAGGAGTATAACAATTCTAACTTTGAGACAAAGATGAATCAGTTAAATAAATTGAGAGAAGACGGATTAATTACCGATAAATATGCAAGAGATTCTATAAAAACGGCATTGAGAAGATCTGGGCTAAATGGACTGCCAGAACAGGAAGATGCATATTCAGAGTACCAAGAAGGAAATGATTCTGAGTTTGATGATTTTTACGAAGAAGAGGAATAACTGATTATGGTGGAGATATTATCATTATCTATTTGTGAACGTGCAGCCTTGGTATTGGCATTTCCATTATTAATATGGTTCATTTTGGGACGGTGTATAATGTGGGGAGCATCTCTAGCGCCTTTTGTACTAAGAAAAGTTTTTCAACTTTTTTATGAATTAGTTGAGACATTGGTGGCATACGTGCATGGAAGAATGGGTGCTGATTTTTATAAAACAAGCAATATGCTTTCAGCAGGAGGAAAGAAAGTTAATACGAAATTATCGAATTGGTACCAGGCGTGGCACAGACCGAAAAAGGCATATAGGGGAATAGCAGTGTTTATTTATTTGCTTTGCGTTGTACTTATTGGTATTCCTTCATTATTTGGAACAAATATCCATTTCCTTGGCTTCTGCCAAAGCCGATATCTTTTGTGTGAAGAAGTTTTAGTTGGATGGTTTGAGGAACAGGGATGGTACGAATCAGAGGCGGATGTAGTTATGAATAATGGGGAATTTGTGGAAACGGAGGATACAATAAATGCGGAATATTCTGAGATAATACTTAATGTTTCAGGTGTGAAAAGTGCTCTTCTAATAAGAAATAGTCCGTCTATAGATGCGGAAGAAAAATTGGGACGGCTTTATAACGGTGATCAGGTTATTTGGAACGGACAATTGACATTTTCAAAGGGTGAAAATGACAAGGTGGAACCTTGGGTGAAAATTGTTACATCTGATGGAATAGAGGGTTGGAGCCGGATGCTATATCTTTTACCAGAAGAGTATGAAAATATAATGTTTCATGTTAAAAAACAGGAAAATTAATTTTTTTATATAGTTTATTAATTGTGGCTTACTTTTATAATAAATTGCTAAATTGGCCTACTGATAGACTTATGGAGATAGATATTTAGTTTTTCTAAAATTTTAAAATGGTGGCTGAATGATTTTGAACGAGCTATTAACTTGTTGTTTGGAAAAAAGCCAAAACACTCATATAAAGTTTTATTAACATTTTCTTTTTGTTTTTCCTTTGGAATAGATTTGTTTTCTGTTTTGATGAGTTGCCTGTTATATATTTTTAAATCTAAAAAGGTAGTTGTTTCTGCAGAATAGAAGAATTATGGAAAGAAATATATTAAATATTATCAATAACTAAATTATTATTGAACTGGTAGGAAAAGAGGGGACTAGATAAAAGAAAATTGTTGATATTTCGTAGAGTACCTTACTCTACGATGGCAGGAGAATCATTCTTCTGCCATTTTTCTTTAACATCATAGCACATTTAAATCCAAACGTAAATATTTTTTCGTGTCTGCTGTATTTTTTGTATGAGTTTCTTGTGATAATTCATATTTTACTCTAAAGTTTGTCTATTTTTCAATAAAAATATTCTATTTTATTCCTTTAATTGTAAAAAACAGGGCAAAAATTTCGTAGAGTAAGGTACTCTACGAAATTTCACCCCAAAACACACTTCCACATCTGAGGTGAAGAATCATGTCAGATCCCCAGAACCAATATTTTGTACTGACCCTGCCCCTAAAGCCAGAGCTATGGCAGCAGGACATTCTGGAAAAGCGGTTTGAGATTAACCGTCAGATTTATAACGCATTACTTGACAAAGCAATAAAGCAGTATAAGCAGATGGCTCAAACCAAAGCATACAGGACAAACCAGGAAAAGCTGCTCCATACAGCCGAAAAGGAAGAACGAAAGAAACTTCTGCAGGAGCGGGATGCCCTCGTAGAAAAGTACCAGCTCCGGAGCTATGACATCTGCAGAGAAGCAACCCAGTATCGTCAGCATTTCAAGGAGCACACCGACAGCCCTATTGCCCAGAACTTGGCCAGTGAGGTCTGGCAGGCCATAGACGGGTTGGTGAAGGGTACAGCCAATCAGGTGTATCCAAAGAAAAAGGGGCAATTAAAGACCCTTTCAGGAAAAACAAACCGTTCCTCCATCAAATTTCGGGAGGACAGCCTTGTGTGGAAGGGCCTGAACATTCCTGTGGACAAAAGAAAGCTCACATGGTATGAGGAGCAGGCATTAAAGCAGGAAATTCGTTACTGCAGAATCAAGAGAATAGTGATTCGGGGAAAAGACAGATACTTTCTGGAGATTGTTCTCAAAGGAAGAGTACCGGTAAAAGGAAGACCGGAAGCATCAGGAACCGTAGGGCTGGATATCGGTCCGCAAAAGCTGTCCCTTGTATCACAGAACAACACTTCCGTATATATCCTTCCCATTAAAAACCAAGGGCTGGAATTCAGGAAGCGGAAGCTCAGCCAGTATATGGAGCGCAGCCGAAGAAGTATGAATCCGGAGAACTATCATCCCAACGGACGGATCAAAAAAGGAAGTGCGCATTGGGTTTATTCCAGAAATTATCTAAAGGCAAGGCAGCAGTATCAGGAACTGTGCCGGAAGCAGACCGCAATACAGAAGCAGGCCCAATACAGGCTTGCCGGAAAAATCAGTTCCAGCGGAACATGCTTTTATATAGAAGAAACAGGTTCAGTAAAGGCGGATGAAGTGAAGATAGATTCATCCTACAGAATGAATACAGCACCGTCCAGGTTTCTGAAGATTTTGGAATACAAGCTAAATCAACAAGGAAAACAGCTTCTGTTTTAATCATAACAGAGTTGTGATAGATAGGTGGTCTTGAGGCGGGCCGATATCCGTAATGGATGAAAGCCTTCGCGAAAAAGGATTAGGGCAAAGGTACTTCGGTTCTTTGCAGAAGCCTGGCAGCGGAGGACCTTCTGCGAAAGCTTTTGCAGAAGAGCTTCGGTATAGAATATTTATAAAAAGACAAAATCTTAAGCTTTAAAATCGTCGCATTGCCGCGTTTTAAAGGGTGAGAGGTTATCATGTGTATTTGCGTCAGCATTTTTTATGCTGATATGGCGAAGCTTACCCTTTTTTACATGGTAAAATATTTTGGAAATTCTTTAAGACGTATTTTTGCGGCTGATTTATGCCGAATGTACCGAAATTTTGGTACAATAGGTTTTTGAGAATGCATAGATAAAGAAAAGGGTAAAAGTCATATGTGGTACGTGATACAAGTCAGAACCGGAACAGAGAAGGAGATTATACAGCAATGTCAGACTGTGATTCCTGAAGAGATTCTGGAAAAAAGCTTTCTTCCCTGCTTTGAGGAAATGAAGCGCTATAAAGGTGCCTGGCATAAGGAACAGAAGCTTTTGTTTCCTGGGTATGTATTTCTGATTAGTGAAGATCCAGAACAGCTCTATCGGAAACTGAAACAGGTCATAGGATTGACAAAGCTTTTAAAAACAGGGGATCAGATTATTTCACTTACTGAGACTGAGATTCAATTTTTGCTGGAATTTGGCGGAAAAGATCAACTGGTACAAATGTCAATCGGTTTTGTAGAACAGGAACAGGTGACTATATTGGATGGCCCGCTGAAGGGTAAGGAAGGGTATATAAAAAAAATAGACCGCCATAGACGGGAGGCCAAGCTGGAGATTCCTATGTTTGGCAGGATCCTGGATGTAAAAGTGGGCTTGGAAATCATAGCAAAGATGTAATAAGCTTCAACAGCTTTATTGTATTGTAACTGTTAAGGTACTGAACAGTTATATAAATAAAATCATAATTAAGTAAGCCGTGGAATTATCTGCGGCCTATTTTTATGTGGGGCAGTTGCAAAATGAAGGAAAGAAACAGTAGAATAACGAAAAGAATAATAGGTGCAGCAATAGTCTTAAGCGGAGTATATTTCCTTATGAGGGCAGCTGCAAAGAAAAAGACGGAGGGCAGAGAGATAGATGCCGGCAATCCATATATTGACAGAACAGAACTGCCCTTTTCTTCCGCAACGATTTACGAGCAGACATTTAAACCAATCCTAGATAAAAGCCTTGCATTCGCAGGTCTTGTAATCTTATCTCCCATTTTTGCCGCCATATCTATTGCAATTTTTATAGATGATCCCGGGGCAGTATTTTTTACTCAGAAGCGTGTAGGCAAGGACAAAAGGTTCTTCTGCCTCCACAAGTTCCGGAGTATGAAGATGTCCACCCCCCATGATGTACCAACGCACCAGCTGAGCGATCCGGAGCAGTATATTACGAGAGTGGGAAGGGTGCTGAGAAAAACCAGCCTGGATGAGCTTCCGCAGATCTGGGACATTTTCAGAGGGAAAATGAGCATCATAGGCCCACGGCCTGCTCTGTGGAATCAGGAAGATCTTGTGACAGAGCGAGATAAGTACGGGGCCAACGGAGTACTTCCCGGCTTAACCGGCTGGGCGCAGATTAATGGCCGGGATGAGCTGGAGATATTCCAGAAGGCAAAACTGGATGGAGAATATGTGAGACATTTAAAGCAGGGCGGAATAAAGGCCCTGTTTTTTGATGTGAGGTGTTTCCTGGGCACAATAAAATCTGTTCTTGACAGCGATGGCATTGTAGAAGGAGGGACAGGAAAGCTGCATAAAAGTGCAGGAGTAAAAGATGGAGTAATCCGGGAATTTGAAGATTATGGCTATAAAAAAGAATTTTGTATAGACAGAACGCTATGCAAACGCATCTTAATTATCGGAGCAAACAGCTATATAGGGGAATCCTTTGAGTCCTATGCCAGAAAATATTATGGCGGGAATTTCCTGATAGATACAGTAGATACCATGGACAACAGTTGGAGGGAGGCCGATTTTGGTTCCTATGACACTGTATTCCATGTTGCCGGAATCGCACATGCGGATGTGGGAAATGTGGATGAGGCTACAAAGCAGAAATATTATGCGGTGAATACGGATCTGGCAATAGAGGCGGCAAGACGTGCCAGGGACGCAGGTGTAAGGCAGTTTGTATTTATGAGCTCCATGATTGTTTATGGTGAGGCGTTGCCTTTCGGCAAAGAGAAAATGATCGATGAGCATACGGTTCCGGCTCCTGCGAATTTTTACGGGGACAGCAAATGGCAGGCGGACCGGGGTGTAAGGCAGCTGCAGGATGAGAATTTCTGCGTGGCAGTGCTGCGTCCTCCCATGATCTACGGACCGGGAAGTAAGGGGAACTATCCCACTCTGGCAAAGCTGGCCAAGAACCTTCCGGTGTTCCCGGCTGTTAAAAATCAGCGTTCCATGCTTTATATAGACAATCTCTGTGAATTCCTGTGTCTGCTTATGCTGAGCGGAGAGGGAGGAATTTATTTTCCACAGAATGAAGAGTACACAAGTACATCCGAAATGGCGGAGCATATTGCAGATGCTGTGTGGCATCCGATCCGGGTGACAAGGCTGTTCAATCCGGCAGTAGCAGTTGCTTCTCGTATCCCGGGAAAAGCGGGCGGACTGGTGAATAAGGCGTTTGGAAACAGTACCTATGCCCGGAAACTGTCTGTCTATAAAGGAATGGATTATTGTGTCAAGGATTTGCGGACATCCATAGTGGAGACGGAAGCATAGTAGTTGGTAAAAAAGGAGCATAACAAAAATTGCAGACCATATGGATTATTGATCATTATTCATCGGAACCAATATACGGAGGAATTTCCCGCCAATACGATTTTGCAAAGGAGTTGGGACGGCGGGGATACCATGTAGTTGTCATTGCATCAGGCTTCTGCCATTTTACACACAGTTATATTTCGGAAAAACCGGTAAAGGTCAGCGAGCTGGCAGAGCATGTTCACTATATTTATTTAAAAACAAGCAGTTATGAATCCAACGGCGGACTTGGACGCGCCAAAAATATGCTTGATTTTATGAATAAAGTTATGAAATATGAAGGCATTATTGCAAGACGCTATGGAAAGCCGGACGTTGTGACCGGCTGTTCTGTGCATCCTCTGGCCTGGATTGCGGCATACCGGGCAGCCAGGAAATACAAGGCCCGTTTTGTTGCGGAGGTTCGGGACTTCTGGCCGAGAATCTGGGTAGTCAGCGGCGACAAAAAGGCTATGGATCCCATGGTGATATTTTTTGGCATGATTCAGAAATGGGCATTTAAGCATGCGGATCGCATTATTTATTCCATGTTTCATGGAGATAAATACATTTGTGGAGAATTAGGGATTCCGCGTAGCATGGTGTACTTAATAGGGCAGCCTATGGATTGCTTAAGGTTTGATGAAAACCGTGAAAAGACAGAATTGCTGCCGAAGGAGGTGCAGGAATTTATCAGAGATTCCTTTGTGTGTTCCTTTGCAGGCTATTACATGACTTACGAGGGCGTCTATGTGATGCTGGAGGCGCTTAAAATATTGGAGTCAAAGGGGCTGCCTGTCAAAATGGTCTTTGTAGGATCCGGTCAGGAGAAGGAAGGAATGGAGAAATATATCAGAGAAAATCATCTTCACAATGCCCTGGTATATGGCAGGATCCCCAAGGAAGCCGTGCCGGCGCTGATTTCCCACTCTCATATCTGCATGGCGCATTTGGAGGTGGAGGGGCACAAAGAGGTTTACAAATACGGCGTTTCAAAGAATAAGGTAAATGAATATCTGTATTCGGGCGCATGTACCCTATATGGCTTTCTGTATAAGGATGACGAGGTAGCCGTGAGCGGAGGCGGAATGATGTTCGAGCCCTATGACGCAGAGGATTTGGCTCGGAAGATTGCGTATCTGTATCATTTGCCGGAAACGGAGCGGCAGCAGTACGGCATCAGAGGCCGGGAATATATCAAGGCGAATCATAGTGTGGAGGTTCTGACAGATCGAATGCTTGAGGTATTGTTCGGATGAACGGGATAGAAAAGACATGGCTGTACTGGAATACGGTAAAAAATCTGAAACCGGTCCAGATAAGACATCAGATAGAAAATCGGATATGCAGGGGCAGGAGAAGGAAATATCTGGACAGCGTAAAAGCACTGCAGAGGCCGAAGAATTGGAGTGAGATGAATCTTCTTATTCCGGAACTAGACTGTGATCCCGATTATTTGCAGAGATTTCCTAAGGACAAGCTGCTGTGCAATGAGGTTGAACTTCTTCACGAGTCTCACAGGATAGAAAAGGAATGGAGGGTTCTGAATGCTTCTCATTTATGGAACTACAATCTTCATTACCTGGAATTTTTGATTCCATTGGCAGTGAAATACAGTGATACAGGAGAAGAGGCCTATTTTTTAAAATGGAAGGAGTTCATGGAGGGATGGTTAAAGCAATCCTCCAATGACAGCTTTGAGCCCTATACCATATCCATGCGGATTCCCAATCTGTTGATTTGTATGGAGTTGTTGAGAGAAAAGCTTCGAAATACAAAGCTAGAGTCAGAAATGATGACGTCTCTTTATCAGCAATACAAATATCTCATAGGGATGCAGGAGAAGGCGCTTCTTGCAAATCACTATTTTGAAAATTTAAAAGCTGTCGTGATATCCAGTCTCCTGTTTCAAGAGACAGATATCTATCATAAATATTTTGACCTGTTACTAAAGGAGATAGAGGAACAGATTCTAAGCGACGGGCTTCATTTTGAAAGAAGCCTTATGTATCACAAAATAATTCTGGAAGATATTCTGCGTGTGCATGCGGCATTAAACAGCACAGGGCACAGGGCGGATGCAGAAAAGCTTGTTCCTGCAATTTTGATGATGGCATCAGCAATGAGGAAGCTGGAAGAGGGGTTTGAGAGAACGCCTCTTTTTAATGATGCCGGAAATAATGTGAGCAAGAACAGGGATGCCTTGCTTCAGGCTGTAACGAGATATTGTACAAACAGCGCAGCAGTCTGCCCATACGAAGGCTTTGAGGTCTCCGGTTACTATAAACTTGTCCACGGAGATACGACACTTCTTTTTGACTGCGGTGAGATCGGCCCATCTTACATGGGCGGACATGCCCATAATGACTGTCTTAGCTTTGAATTAAGTGTCTGTGGAAAGCCCTTATTTGTCAACTCCGGTACGGGACAGTACCAGGGAGGGCTTCGCTCCTTTTTCCGCAGTACGGCGGCTCACAATACGGTCATGATTGATGACCGGGAGCAGTCGGAGCTGTGGGGAGAGCACAGGGCGGCGAGACGGATAAGAAAGGTGAAGGGGGAGGCAGGAGGCGGCATGCTGACAGGCCGGTTCCAAAGCTTCCGGGGAGATTTCTTCCGAAGAAGCCTGAGGTGGAAGAAGGAAAATGAAAATGTTCTTGTGATAAGGGATGATATCGGAGCCTGTGATAAGGAAAGGCATATGGCCAGAGTTTTTCTTCATCTTGCGCCGGGATATTGCTATAAACGGGATGGGAAGAAGATAGCGGTTCTGGAGGGGGAAGCGGTTCGGGCTGTTATTAAGCTTCCTGCGAAGTGCGACTATCTGATTCACAAAGAAGGAACGATGACAAATTATGCGGAGGATTTCGGGGAATATCAAAAAAAAGAGGTTCTGGAGATCCGGGCGCAATTTGAAGGCAGGGTTCAGCTGAAGCTTGAAATAGAAATAAGCCTTCATACGTTTGCTGATAGATAAGCATCCACCAGATGCATCCGAAATTCCAGGGCAGGATTTCATGCGGTGGTTGTTCTCCGTGAACAAGGTGAGTATTCCCTTGTCCGCAGGGGGCGGTTTTAAGAAAGTGACAGGAGAGTGAGAAACAAATGGTTAATGTAATCGGATTGGGATATATTGGACTGCCTACGGCCTTGATGCTGGCATCCCATGGAATAGAGGTTATCGGCACGGATTACAACGAAAGGCTGGTGGAAACGCTGAATGCAGGGCACACCACCTTTAAAGAGGACGGTTTGGACGAGCTGTTTAAAAATGCTGTGGAGTCTGGTATTCGATTTACAACAGAGTACCAGGTGACGGACACCTATATTGTTTCGGTTCCCACGCCTTATGATAAGTTTTCCAAAAAGGTTGATGCCTGCTATGTAGCGGTGGCGGTGAAGGATGTATTAAAGAAAGCTCCGAAAGGGGCTGTTATCGTCATTGAATCCACTGTTTCCCCCGGGACACTGGACAAATTTGTGAGGCCGGCAATGGAAGAGGCCGGGAAGGTGATGGGTGCGGATGTACATCTTGTCCATGCGCCGGAGCGGATTATTCCGGGAAATATGGTTTATGAATTGATTCATAATAACCGTACCATCGGAGCAGATGACAAGGTAATAGGAGAGAAAATAAAATCCATCTACGCTTCCTTCTGTCAGGGTGAAATTGTGGTAACAGATATCCGGACAGCGGAGATGACAAAGGTGGTGGAAAATACATACCGTGCGGTCAACATTGCATTTGCAAATGAGCTGGCAAAAATATGCCGGCATGACAACATGGATGTGTATGAGATTATCCGCATCTGCAATATGCACCCCAGAGTGAATATTTTACAGCCGGGGCCGGGTGTGGGAGGTCATTGTATCTCCGTGGATCCGTGGTTTCTGGTGGGAGATTACCCAAGCCTGGCAAAGGTTATTGACGAATCCATGAAGACCAATGACGGGATGCCGGATTTTGTGCTGAACCGTATCTATGAGATTATGAAGGAAAATGGAATCACAGATGCAGCACGGGTTGGACTGTATGGGCTGACTTATAAGGAGGATGTGGATGATATGCGGGAATCTCCGACGTTGCAGCTTCTGGAATCTCAGGAACGGCATCTGGCTTCGGGGCTTAAGGTTTATGACCCGTTGATTTCGGAAGATATGGTGCCGAACCAGTATCACAGTCTGGAAGAATTTCTGGATGGGGTGGATATGGTGGTTGTTATGGTGGGGCACAAGGAGATTAAGGAGAATATGGATAAGCTTAGAGGGAAGGTTGTGTTGGATACGCGGCATATCTGTGGGCTTGATAAGGTTTATCAGTTATAAATTGTATTTTACGAAGCTTTTATGGAGAGGATTAGAACTTTGAAACAGCTATTTTTATCGGTCAGCGACGGCTCCGTGAATGTTGCAGAAACACCGGCGCCTACAGTAAAAGAAAATACGGTTATTATTGAAACATTATATTCGGTGGTCAGCGCAGGAACCGAGCGCTCCCTTACATCCTTCGGCGGAAAGAATCTGATTCAGAAAGCCATGGAACGGCCGGATCAGGTGAAAAAGGTTACGGAGAAAATGTCTACGGACGGCATTCTCACAACAGTAGAAGCAGCCTTTGGAAGATTAAAGGATCCGATGCCTATGGGCTATACGGCTGTAGGCAGGATTGTGGAGATTGGAAAAGGTGTGACAGAGGTTGCCGTAGGAGATACGGTTGCGGCTGTAGGACAGGCCTATCACAGCGAAGTGAACCGAGTTGGGAAAAATCTGGTGGTTAAGGTCCCGGATGAAGTAGAGGATCTGAGACAGGCGGCATTTTCCGCATTGGGCGGCATTGCTTTAGAGGGCATCCACCAGGCAGAAGTTGTTCCGGGTGAGAGTGTTGCGGTTGTGGGATTAGGCCTGCTTGGACATATCACGGCGAGAATTCTGGATGCGTATGGATGTGATGTGATTGGATTTGATGTGGCAGATAAGACATTGCCGGATACCAGATTGAAGGCATTTGTCAATTCTACAGATGATCATGCAGCAGAGCTGGCACGTTCTCTGACACAGGGCAGAGGCGTGGATAAAGTGATTATCACAGCGGCAGCGGATTCCAATGCACCAATTGATCTGGCAGAAGAAATCACCAGGGACCGCGGGACGATCTGTATGATTGGCGTGACCAGGATGGAGCTTGACCGCAGGCCGTTTTATCAAAAAGAGCTTAGCTTTAAGATAGCCAGATCCTATGGACCGGGGCGGTACGACAGCAGCTATGAGGAGGACGGAGTTGATTATCCTATTGGATATGTGAGGTTTACAGAGGGGCGGAATGTAGAAGAATTTCTGCGTCTGCTTGCCACAAAGCGGCTGACTATAACTGATTTGATTACTCATACACTTCCGTTTTCGGATGCGGCAACGGCCTATGAAATGATTACGAAAAATCCGAGGCAGGAAAAGTATATTGGCGTTGTTTTAAAATATGAGGAAAATGCGGCAAAATGGGACAGTGTGGTAAAGAATGAGGAAGCTGTAAATAAAAGGATTGCAGATAAGAAACAGCTTAACCTTGGCTTAATAGGTGCAGGATTGTTTGCCAGGACTACCATGCTTCCGGTGATGCGGGCAGGCGGTCTGTATCATTTTAAGGGGCTGGCTACTACTGGAGGAATTGCTTCTGCACAGGCAAATGAGGTATTTCCTTTTGATTATACCACCAATGATTATCGGAAGCTGCTGGAGGATGCAGATATTGATTTAATTGCTATTTCTACCCAGCATAACAGTCATGCAAAATTTATTGTAGAGGCGTTGTCAGCCGGTAAGAATGTCTATGTAGAAAAGCCGCTGTGTCTGACTTTGGAGGAACTGGAACGGATTGAGGGGGCTTATAGGAAGAGCACCGGAGAATTGTTCTGTGGGTTGAACCGGAGGCATGCACCTTTGATCAAAGAGATTAAAAAAGAGCTCCAGACCGATAAAATCCCGGCAGTGTATGACTATATTGCCAATGCCGGGTATATTCCGCCAGAGCACTGGACTCAGGATGAGAGCAAAGGAGGCGGGCGAATTATCGGGGAGGCTGTGCATTTTATAGATACCATTCAGAGTCTGGATGGGAGTGAACTGGTGGAAGTGAATTTGTCTTTTGCGGCAAATCCGGCTTATCCCAAAAAGGATAATGCGATTATCAGCCTCCGCTTTGCTTCCGGCGCTGTGGGGACGGTTCTTTATACTTCCATGGGCAGTAAGAAGTACCCAAAGGAGCAACTGCGGGTGTTTAGCAATGGCTCTGTGTATGTGATGGATAATTATGTGGGGCTTTCAAAGTATGGGAGCAGTAAGAAGAAGGAAACGAAGCTTAAGCAAGATAAGGGAATTGGGGATGAGTATCGGTATATCTTTGATGTGGTGAACGGGAAGAGGAAGAACAGGATCATCAGAGATGTATTTGTAAGTCACAAGTTGTTAATCAAAGAATTGGAGAAATATAAAAATGGATGCAATGAAAGTATATAACAAATTTCCGATAGCAGGACAGAATCTTGCCTGTACAGTACAGGGAGAATTAACCAGAAGAAAGCGCTATAGCGCTTATTTTGAGAAGAAGCTGGAGCAGTATAAAAAGACAGGAAGATATAGTCTGGAGCAGGTAAAAGTATATCAGGATAAGCGTTTGCGGAAGCTGGTTGTACATGCTTATGAGACAGTTCCTTATTACAAAAAGGAATTTGACGAATGTGGCTTTAATCCCTACAAATTCCAGCATGCAGATGAACTGGCGGTTTTGCCGATTATCACAAAAGATGTATTAAAGGATCATATTCAAGAGTTTATTTCAACGGCGAAGTTGCCGTCGAAAACATTTATACACCTTACAGGGGGTACGACAGGCAAATCGCTGACTTACTACACCACACTAAATGAGCAGTCAGAGCAATGGGCGGTATGGTGGAGATATCGCAACAATCTTGGAATAGCAAGAGGCGAATGGTGTGGGGAATTTGCCAGTAAGCTTGTTGTGCCTATTAGCCAGAAGAAGCCGCCTTATTGGAGGTATGATCATGCAGAGCACAGACTTTTTTTTAGTCCTTATCATCTGAATGAAAAAACGGTGAGGGATTATGCAGAGGGGCTGATGAAGGTTAAATGGCTTCATGGTTACACTTCAAAGCTGGCGGATATGGCTTATTGGCTTGTGAAAAGCGGGATTAAGATTCCGATGAAATATGTAACAATCGGTGCGGAAAATATGTATGATACGCAGAAGAAATTACTGGAGGAAGCTTTCGGAACTAAGGTTTATCAGCATTACGGTTTGACAGAAGGATCGGCTAATTTTTCACAAGGCCTGGATGGAACAATTCGTGTAGATGAGGATTTTTGTTATGTGGAATTTATAGAAAATGAAACGGATTGTTCGATTGTAGGGACTCCGCTTCATTATTATCGTATGCCTCTGATCAGATACGGCACAGGAGATTATGCGGAACTTTCGGATAAGCAGGACGGTAAGTTTAGAATCGTAAAATCACTGCATGGAAGAGACAGTGAGTTTGTCACAACAAACCAGGGAACAAAAGTGACTGCTGTTGAGTTTGATGAGGAGATATTTGCGAAGGTGAGTCACATGGCGGAGGCACAGGTCGTTCAAAGGTCGAAGGATGAGCTGGAGATAAGGGTGATAAGGCTGGAAGGGTATACACAGGCAGATGAACAGGTGCTTTTGCGAAGGCTGAAGGATGTTGTAGGGGAAAGTATGAAATATAAGTTTGTTTATCCTGAAAGTTTGGAGAAAGGGAAGAATGGGAAGTTTCGGTTGATTGTTACGTAAAACAGATAAAGTTATGTTAAATATACTAGGAGAGGCCTATGGAGAAAGACGATATAAAAGTGCTTCTTATTTCAGCAGTTCCGCCTCCGGTTGGCGGGATTGCAACTTGGACAGAGGAATATTTACAGTATTGTAGAAAAAAGGGATATAAAACGAAAATAGTTAATGAATCGATGGTAGGAAAAAGAGCATTAACTGCGAGTGATTCATGGAACATATACGATGAAGCTAAAAGATGTTTTGATATATGGCATAAAATTAATAAAGAGCTTAAGACATTTTCTCCGGATATTGTTCACTTAAATACGGCATGTTCTCAGACTGGAGTTATTCGTGATTTGATTAGCATTTTTTTCATAAAACTGCATAAAAAACCATGTGTACTTCATTGTCATTGTAATATACCAGATCAAATGAGAACTGGAAGGGTGAAAAAGTTATTTTTTAAGAATATGGTGAAACTTTCATCTACAGTATTAGTTTTGAACTCAAGTTCCTTAAATTATTTAGAACATTTACAAAAAGGTGATTATGAAGTTGTTCCTAATTTTATTAAAGATGACTTTATAGTCGGGCAGAGAACTTACAATGAAAAAATCAATACTATAATATATATTGGGCATGTAAGAAAGACAAAAGGAATTGATGAGTTGTTGCAAACAGCATACAATTATCCAAATATAAAGTTTCTTTTAGCTGGCCCTGTTACAGAAGACTATTCAAAAGAAGAAATTTTAAAAAAAAGTAAAGAAAATGTATTGTTACTGGGAGCTGTATCATTAGATAAAGTAAAAGAATTATTAGATAAAGCTGATATTTTTATACTTCCATCCTATACGGAAGGATTTTCTCGGGCACTATTAGAAGCTATGGCTCGAGGGATCCCCATAATAACGACAGATGTAGGGGCAAATCGAGATATGATTGAAGAAAAGGGAGGATGCATTATACAAAAAGAAGATAGTTTGGGGATTATAAATGCAATTAAACATATGGAATCTTTTCAGACCAGAGCTATTATGGGAGAATGGAATATTCAAAAAGTAAAAAAATTTTATTCAAGAAGCAGTGTAATGAAGAGAATTTACACTATATATCAGAATATACTATAAAAACAATAAGGCTGGAGATAAGATAATATCATTTAAATGCAGTAGGAAATATGAAAGCCGTTTTATTGTAAGGAAAGAGGTTAAATTTGATTAATGATGTAATTATTGTTGGAGATGGAGGCCGCAATGGTCTGGGAATTGTAAGGGAATTTGGAGAATGCGGCCAAATTCCTTTTGTATTGTTGATAGAAAGAGATAGTAAAGAGCAGAAATCTAATACAAGAGTAGTTCTTGCAAGTAAATATACGAAAAGATATAAAGTGTTTCCGCCTTCTGATTCCATTGAAACAGAAGTCATACAGTTCTTATTAAAATACCTTGGGAATGAAAAGTGTAAACCTATTATTATAACAACAAGCGACGTTGCATGTGAGATGCTTGACAGACATACAGAGGAACTTTCAGATAAATTTTTTGTTTCCAATATCAATGGCAGTGACGAAGGTATACATTATTATCTGGATAAATATAACACATATAAGAAAATAAAAGAAATGGGACAGCTTGATGTTGCGGAAACATTTATTATTGATATTTCAAGTTCAACTCAACCTATAGACATATCAAAATATCCCTTGCCTTGTATACTGAAGCCAAGAGAAAGTGCGCATGGAAAAAAGTCAGACATTGAAATATGCCATACAAAAAACGAACTCTTAAATGCATTAAATAAATTTAAGGCACTCGATTACAAAGATATTTTATTACAGGAATACCTGGATTATCAATACGAGTTTTCAATACATGGATATGCGGCAGGCACAAAGACTGTAGTTCCGGGAATATGCAGATATTTGCATAAAAGCAGTATTGGCACAAATGATTATATGTATATTCAATATTTAAAACTTGAAGACTGTATTGAAAAAGAATTTGTACACAAAGTATGCGAATTTATAAAGAGTATAAAGTTCCAGGGATGCTTTGTCGGCGAGGCATTTTATTTAAACAACGGAAAATTTTATTTAAATGAGATGAACTATAGAACCTGCGATTTAAGCTATAATGAAACACCCTCAGGACGTTATATTGCACCAGAATATGCTGCAGAGCTGACAGGAGAAAAGCCGGAACTATATATAAAAGCAGGGAAGAGTAGCTTCTATTCTGTATTGACGTTTGCAAATATTCGGTTAGTTCTAAACAAAAAAATGTCATTGCGTCAAGCCATAACTGAAATTATATCGTCCTCCAGCTATCAATATTATGCGAAAGGCGATGCAAAGCCGCTATTTGCAAAGCTGGGTATTCCAGGTATGGTGAGATGAATATGTGGGAGTTAAGAGTTCTATGAAAAAGATAGATAAAGTAAGATTTGGAGCAACTGTAATAATTATTTTTGCAGTTCTATTGAGTGTCAGTATAAATATTACAGGTGTTCAAAATACAGTTGACTCAGTTTATTCGTTTATGTCCAAAAAATTTGGGTGGTTTTTTGTCCTGGCAAATTTGGTTGCTTTTGTTTTTTCTATATGGCTAATTGCGAGTCCAAAAGGTAAGATTAGGCTTGGCGGCCATGATTGCAAACCAGAGTTTGGGAGAATTTCTTGGATTGCAATGATGTTTACTACAAGTTGCAGTGCTGGATTAATTGTATTTGGATTTATAGAAACAATTTATTATTCATCTGCACCTCCATTTCAAATATCGCCTTTTTCTGTACAAGCATATGAATATGCGGAAATGTATTCTCATTATCATTGGGGATTTAATGCATGGACACTTTATGTTCCTGCATCTGTAGCAATTGGATATATGCTTTACAATAAAGGAAGGAATAGCCTTTCGCTTGGAAATGCCTGTGAATCAGTGCTTGGCAGGCACAGCAAAGGTTTGGCAGGTATTGCTGTTGATATTTTGGGTATTTTTGGCGCAGTTGTTGCACCTGTTACCTCTATGGGACTTGGAATGCCGTTGCTGACCCTTCTTTTTCAAAATATTTTTGGAATATCAGATCAGTATGTAACAAATATTCAAGCAATAATTTTGCTTATATGGGTATTGATTTTTGGAACAAGCACATATCTTGGTCTTTCAAAAGGCATTAAAAATCTTAGTAATATCAATGTTTCATTGGCATTTGCATTTATGATATTTGTGGGATTTTTGGGAGGAATATTAAAACTATTCCAAGCAGAAATTAATACGCTTGGCCTTTATATTCAGAATTTTGTACGTATGGCAACTTATACAGATCCTTATGGAGATGGTGTTTTTGTTGGAAGCTGGACTGTATGGTATTGGGCATGGCTGATTGTGTATATGCCGCTTATGGGAGTATTTAATGCCAGGATTTCCAAGGGCAGAACGTTACGAGAGGTTGCTATTGGGCAGATGGTGTTTTGTAGTCTGGGATGTTGGGTGGCTATGTCTACATTGGGAAACTATGCGATTAAACTTCAGCAGAGCGGTATAGATATTGCAACAGTTTTGAATCAAGAGGGACAACCGGCAGCTATTCTTTATATTTTGGAGAATATGCCTGCCTCTAAAATGATGATGATTCTTGTGGCAATTTTGGTATTTGTATTTATGGCAACGACTGTAGATTCCAGTTCCTTTGTTGCGGCAGAAACAACAACAATACACATATCAGCAGAAGACAGGGCACCAAGATGGGTAAGAATTTTTGGGGCTGGTATGGCATGTTTGATTACATTTGTATTGTTACAGGTAGGAGGATTTAATGCTGTACAGGTATTAGCAATTCTAGTGGGACTTCCGCTGGCTGTTGTTATGTTTATTGTAATTGCATCAACCATAAAAATGCTTAAAAAGGAAGAAGAATATTGGAATAAGCAATGAAAAAAATTGTGTTTTATATAGGGAGTGTTTTGCGGCCTGGCGGAGCAGAAAGGGTTATGGCAAACCTTGTCAATTACTTTTTTGAGGAAAAATATGAGGTTCTTCTAGTGACAGATGTGATAAACCGGGAGAATAATGCCGAATATCCAATAGACAAAGAGATAAATCGTATTGTAATAGGGGAAGAGTATGGGAATGCCATAGTTAAAAATTGGCGCAGGATAAAAAAACTGCGAAAATGTATGATAGAGCATAATCCGGATATTGTGCTTTCTTTTATGGGACTTCCGAACATTCGAATGCTTTTAAGTACGATAGGATTGCCGTGTAAAAAGGTAGTATCTGTGCGCAATGATCCTTATAAGGAATATGGCAAGGGAGTATGGCGATGCCTTATGAATGGTATATATTCTCTTGCTGATGGATATGTATTTCAAACAGATAAGGTAGGCGCTTATTTTACCAGAAAAATTAATCTACATTCAAAGGTTATAAATAATCCTGTAAATGAAAGTTTTTTCAAGGCCAGGTGGCAGGGAAACGAAAAAACAATAATCTGTGTGGGGAGGCTGGAAAAGCAAAAAAATCATGCGTTATTATTAAAGGCGTTTGCTGAAATATGCAGCAGTATTGCGGAATATAATTTGATACTGTATGGAGACGGGGCATTGAGAGATACATTGAAGCAGATGAGTGTCGAATTAGGAATAGAAAATAGAGTAATCTTTGCAGGAGAGGTGACAAATGTAGAGGACATACTTACCAGAGCCTCTTTATTTGTTCTCCCATCTGATTTTGAAGGCATGCCAAATGCTTTGATGGAAGCCATGGCAGTAGGAATTCCATCTATATCAACGAATTGTCCCATAGGAGGACCGGAAATGTTATTTTCACAGCAGCTTTCCGAATTTTTGGTCCCCTGTTCTGATGAAAAAGCATTGGCAGAAGGGATGCTTAAGATATTAAAGCTTTCTCAAGATAGACGTAAAGAAATCAGTGTAAAAATGAAAGATCGTGCGAAAATATTTAACCCTCAAAAAATATATTCAGAATGGCAGAATTTTTTGGAAAGCATTTAAGAGAAGAAAAAATAAAATATATAAGGAACTGCACAGATGAAAATCGATAAATGTAAATGGAAGTATGGAAAACAGGCACCATTAGTTATTATGATGGATGATCTTGCTAATAAGTATATGATAGATAAGAAAGATGGTGCTTATATAGGAGCTGATTGGGGAGGGAGATGTAAAAAAAAGAATTCCTGGTATGATTTTGTTCAAAGAAATATTTTTGAAAAATATCCTTATGCTAAGATGACATGCTTTCTCGTAGTAGGGAGAAGGGAAGATTTTATTCGTAACGGTAAAAAAAACATAACCTTACCAGTAGATGCCAATGACGAATTTATAAAATTTGTTAATGAAGTAGCAAATGATGAAAGATTTGAATTGTCATACCATGGCTTCACTCATGGGGAAATCACAGAAAATGGATTTATTCAAGAGTGGGATACTTTTTCTGATATATCAGAAGCAGTGCAGACAATACAAAAAGGACAGAAATTATATCAAAAAGTAACAGGACAGAAATTTTGGGGAGGAAAATACTGTGGCTATGCACGAAACAGATTTTCTGACGAATCTATTATAAAAAGTCATTTTGATTATTGGTGCAGACATTGGGATGCAGATATAATAAAAGGTTTAGATAGAGGAGAGGAATCTTTAGAGCTAGGCTTTTTTGGTGAGACAGTGGACATTCCATCCACAATTGATGGAAGCTTATTTTCACTTAAAAAGATACGGTATCTTTTAACAAGAAAGTATATGAAAGCTTTGTATTATTGCGTTAAATATCAAATAACACTGGAATCTATCATTGATTTGCTTGTATCCAGAGGACAGATATTATCAATTCAATCACATACATCTCCGATTCGGGAAGATAAAGAAAGGCAGTCCCCGAATATTATAGATGATATTAAAAATATACAATATATATTAGATTATGTAAAAAAGTATGATATATGGTATGCAACATGCAAAGAAATAAATGATTACTTTCGGATATATTCTGCAGTTGATCTACAAGTGCAAGGAGACGCAATTCAATTGGAAATAGATGAAAAACTTTTGAAAAATGTACTTGATAGGGAAATTTGGATAAAGATTTACGATCTAGATCCTGAGTTTAAATGGTATTTAAGACGAGGAGATGAAAAGTTTCTGTTATCTCAAAAAGATGATTTTCATATAACGAATTTACCTGTAATAAAAGGAAAGTTTGAAATTATCAAAGAGTAAGACTTGATTTACTAATAGTAAACAATAAGGAAAGAACAAATTATGCGTAAAATGGATAAATACTTAAAGGCCGGAAAAAAACTTCTGATAGATCCGGATTATCGCTTTTTATTTATGGCGGATAAGATGGGGCGATATAGCCGCATGCCAGATGAGCAATATCTAAGACGAAGATTTAAAGCAACCATAGGAAGAGAACTAAATTTAGAAAGTCCTCAAACATATAATGAAAAAATTCAGTGGCTCAAGCTCTATGATCGAAAACCTTTATATACAGAGCTGGTTGATAAAATTGAAGTTAAAAAATATGTTGCGGATAAAATAGGTGATGAATATGTTATTCCACTGCTTGGAGTATGGAACGATCCGGAGGAAATAGATTTTACTTTACTGCCAAATCAGTTTGTCCTTAAGTGCAATCACAATTCTGGTATTGGAATGTATATATGCAAGGACAAATCAAAACTTGATATAGATAGAGTAAAAAGAGGCTTAAATATTGGATTGAAAGAAGATAAATATTTACTTGGAAGAGAGTGGCCGTATAAAAATGTGAAACGTCGGATTCTTGCAGAAAAATATATGGAGGATAACACCACACATGATTTGAAAGACTATAAATTTTTTGCTTTTGACGGTGTTGTAAAAGCTCTTTTCATAGCAACTGAGCGACAAAGTGCAAATGAAGAAACAAAGTTTGATTT
Organism: Candidatus Merdisoma sp. JLR.KK006; assembly: GCF_036941035.1. Lineage (NCBI taxonomy): Bacteria > Bacillati > Bacillota > Clostridia > Lachnospirales > Lachnospiraceae > Candidatus Merdisoma > Candidatus Merdisoma sp. JLR.KK006. The sequence goes on from NZ_JAYMNS010000006.1 coordinate 111,154, forward strand.
TTTTGATGCTGAATTTCAGCACTTGGATTTAATTAATGGACATCCGAATGCTGAAATTACACCTTCATGTCCGAAGACGTTTGAAGAAATGAAGCGGCTGGCAGAAAAGCTATCAAAAGGATTTCCACATGTAAGGATAGACTTTTATGAAGTAAATGGAAAGGTTTATTTCGGAGAATTTACATTTTCACATTGGAGCGGCTTAATGCCATTTGAACCTGAAAGCTGGGACTATACATTTGGTTCATGGATTACGCTTCCTAAAAGTTTAAAATAGAAATGTTATTTATTAACAGGAGATTAGGTATGGATTTTGTAACACTGGCATTTTACATTGTATTGTCATTTGTGTTGGTTTTTGGAGTAAAGATCTCAATAAATAAAAACTATTTCTTGAAAATTGATTCAAAATCAAAAAGCATTGCTTCATTTAATATAGGATATTTTTTTCTGGCAAGTATATTTATTTTCTTTGCAGTTTTTCGATATGTCTACAATGGATATGGCGGAACAGATGCATATTCATATGTGACATTCTTTCAGGAAATTAACGGTTCTGTTTTTGACTATTTTAAAATAGAACGTTTTTTGAAATTTTGGAATTATAGTGAAAGTCTTTTTAATATAATCACTCTTATTTTCCGTAGGATTTCAGCAGATTATCATTTATATTTTTTATTTACTTATGGACTTATTGTGGTAGGGTTATTTTCCTTTGTATACAATACTTATGATAAGAAGTCCAACTTTTTAACATTGATACTGCTGTTTTGTTCATACCTGCATAGTTATAATGTTATGCGTGGATGGATGAGTATCGCTATATGTATGTTTGCATTGATAGATATAAAAGAAAAACGCTGGGCGAAGTCTCTTGTTTCTATTATAATAGCGGTTTTCTTTCATACAATATCTATTATATTTATTTTAGTATGGGGAGTATGCCGAATAGAGGATAAATATCCCCGATTTTTTACCAGACAGAAGCTTTTCTTGTGTGCAGCATTGGTAAATCTGTCTTTTTTTGTAGGGAAGAATTTGGCTATTGCTACTATTATGTCAACGAAGTATTCATCTTATGCAGAGATGTTTAATATGCCTGTTTCTATTATAGGTTATATTCCTACTTATATAATATGTTTTGTTGCTGTACTTATGTATCCTAGATTTAAGCGCTTAGGCGGATTCAGTTCTACGGCGGTTATTATTCTTGCTGTGGACTTGTCATTATTATATTTTACGGTTTTTTTACGTGGATGGAGAATACATGATTATTTTGCACCAATTCGAATGTATATGTTATCCCGGTTTTATATTGAAATTCCAAAAGGCTTTAAAGAAAAAACGTTAATTAAGATGCTCATTAATCTCTATATTGCAGCACTTTTTGTTCAATCTATACATGGGCTCTTGGAGGGATCAAAGGTTTTCCCATATATCTTAAATATTTAATATGAGGTAAATGTAATCAATGAAAGATGTACTTATTTTGTATGAACATAGGAATAGGGAACTGGAAAATGCCAGTTTATTAGCTTCTGAATTGGAATACAGGGGATATACGGTGAGTATTCAATGTATTTATTCATTAAAAAAATATTTTACGCAAACAAAGCTTGTGATTGTTCCGCATTTATATAATGATGAACAGTTAATCAGCTTTGGAAAGAATTTTTGGCGTAATAATCATGCTATTATAGATATGCAATATGAGCAGGTATTGCGGAAAAGTGGAAGAAACGGGATTCATAATCCAAAAGGACAGGCTGTTTTTGCACAACATACAGCATGGGGACAGGCGCAAAAGGATGTATATCTATCTCATGGTATTCCAGAAGAGAATGTTCATGTAGTTGGACATATTGCAATGGATTTACTGCGGCGGGAGTTTGATACGTGCTTTATTGAGAGAAGTGATATAGCCAAAGAGTTTAATCTGGACGAGTCAAAAAAGTGGGTATTATTTATTTCCACATTTGCTTATAAGATGAAAACAAAAGAAGAACTCAAGGCCTATGAGATAAATTCACCCGGATCTGCTTTGATAATATCCATGTCAGTTCAGGCCCAGGGCATCATAATTGACTGGCTGATGCAGGCGGCAAAAAAACATAAAGATATGATCTTTATATATAGAAGGCATCCTTCCGAGCGTGAAGATCCGGATTTACTGGAGTTAGAAAAACAGATTCCAAATTTTAGATGTATTGATAAGTATAGCATGAGACAATGGATAAGGAGTGCTGACAGCTTTTATACTTGGTATAGTACTTCAATTGCTGATGCGTATTTTGGAAATAGGATGTGCTATATTTTGAGACCGGAAGCAGTTCCGAACGATCAAGATGTTGAAATTATGTGCAATGCTAAAACGATTACGGATTTTGATTCTTTCAATGCATCTCTTTCAAATAAGAATAATAGTTTTCCTATTTCAGATGATGTAATGAAATACTTTTATGGAGATGATAGAAATACCTTAGGGACTTTTGCATTTATGAGGGTAGCAGATTTGTGCGAAGAGGTGCTTCAAAATAAAAAGCTGCAGCATAAGTTTGATTATGGAACATCCAGAATAGATATGCATAATTATGGAAGTGCAGTTATGATATTGAAAGATTATATACATTTTCTGCTTTTTGATATATGCAAACACATTAAAATTCCCGTTCCAGTCTGGCTTCAAAGAAAGAAAGGATTTAAAGAAATTGTATATTATTTACATGAAGGATATCATTCCACAAAAGAAATAAAAGAATATAAAAAGAGGTTTTATTCTATTATCAAAAGTCTGCATAAAGAAGGATAAAGATAGTTATTATGGAGAATAACGAAAAACAAGAAAGCTTATTTGCCGGAATTTTAAAATATTCAATATCTACCTGGGCAAATTTAATCATTGGTTTTTTATCTGTTATTATTACAACAAGAATTTTGCTGCCGGATGTATACGGCATGATTTCAATTTTTTTATCAGCAACTAATTTTTTAATGTATCTGGTTACCTTTGGTATGGATGGTGCATATATTCGTTTTTATAATGAACCACCAAAGGAAAATACAAAAAATCAGATACTTTATAAAGTAATAATCATTTCTACCTGCATTTGCATTATTTTTGGAGTAGTATGCGTTGGAATATATTATGAAGATATTTCAATGTATATATTCGGAATTAAGAGCAGACTTTTGATGTGTATGGTTTCGATATATGTCTTTTCCCAGGCTGTGCTCAGATATTTGAATATTAACTTTCGAATGGGATTCAAAGTCAGACAATATAATATTCAAAATATAATGATTAGCTGCTTATCAAGGGTATTGATCATTGTAGCGGCACTTTTGATGAATGAAGCAACATTTATAATTTCTGCTGTTAGTATAGGAACAGCAGTTGTACTGTGTTTTTACTTATTTATTCAGAGAAAGGAAATGATTCCCTTTTCTGAATCAGGGAGAGTTTGCTTTTCATTAAGTCTAAAGCATTATGGTGATTTCTTTCGTTTTGCACTTTTCAGTGCTCCGACATATTTTGTGACATATTTCAATTCTTTTGCCGGACAGCAGATAATCAGAGAGGCTCTTGGGGCATATAAACTGGGGGTATTTTCTTCATGCGGAATGTTTAGCTCTATCTTTACGGCATTGAAAGGTGGATTTGCAACATATTGGTCTGCATATGTATATAAAAATCATGCATCTGAAAAGAAAAGAATTGCAGACATGCATAACTATGTTTTATTATTTGCAATTTTGTTTTCATCTGTTTTGGTTATAATGCGGGATATTGTATTTATCGCGATTGGCAAAGAATATCATGAAAGTAAGCAGTTTTTTTCTTTATTATTATTAATGCCAGTATTGAGCTTTGTACTGGAAACAACAGATAAAGGAATAGCTCTGGCTAAAAAAAATGAAATTGTCCTTTTTACACATGTTGTATCGGCAGCATCTAACATTTTGGGATGTATGGTACTAATTCCTTTATTCGGAATTATAGGAGCTGCATATGCAAATGCTCTATCTGCAATTATCCTTTATGCTGCAAATACCATATTTGGTCAGAGGTATTATAGAACGATTAATAATCCTATAAAAAGTGTGATTGCAACAGGATTAATTATTTTGTTAATGCTCATTCCATCATTTTTAAGTGAAATAGCAATCATTATTGGATTAACATTTGTATTGGACGTGCTGACATATTTTCTTTTTAGAGCAGAGTGCAGCTTTTTAATTTTGAAATGCAGACAGTATTTAAAGGTGATGTTTGCAAAGAAAGGATGATATACATTGCTCTTTAACTCCTATATTTTTATATTATTTTTTCTTCCTATCTGTATAAGTGGGTATTTTATATTAAATCATTTTAAATATAAAAAGACAGCACAAATTTTTTTGCTTGGAATGTCTTTGTGGTTTTATGGCTATTTTAATATAAGCTATATTCTTCTTATTATTAGCAGTGTTGTTATAAATTATTTTTTTTACAGGTTTCTTAATTTTACAAAGGGTGGAAGAAAGTGTTTTTTCTATGCAGCACTGTTTTTTAATATAGGGTTATTATTTTATTTCAAATATTATAATTTTTTTCTGGAAAATATTAATTTTGTATTTAAACAGAATTTTGTATTAAAAAGTATTCTTTTGCCTCTTGGAATCAGTTTTTTTACGTTTCAACAAATTTCTTTTATAGCCGACGCATATAAGGGAGAGATTCCTAATTATCATTTTGTGGAATATGCTTCTTTTGTAACATATTTTCCGCAATTGATTGCAGGACCGATTGTGACTCATGATGAATTAATACCACAATTTCTGGATGACACTAAAAAAAGATTTTGTTGGGATAATTTTGCGAAAGGAATATATATTTTTTCTCTTGGCCTGGGAAAAAAAGTTTTGCTGGCAGATACATTTGGAAATGCGGCAAATTGGGGATTTGATAATATTGCGTCTTTGAATAGTACTAATGCGATTTTAACGATGCTTTCTTATACTGTCCAGATTTATTTTGATTTTAGCGGATATTGTGATATGGCAGTTGGAATTGGGAAAATGATGAATATTAATTTGCCGTTAAATTTTAATTCCCCATATAAAGCATTGACAATTACAGAGTTTTGGAACCGATGGCATATAACATTAACTAAGTTCTTTACAAAATATGTATATATACCTCTAGGCGGAAATCGTGTGGGGGGGGGGCAAAACTTACATTAATATAATGATTGTTTTTTTGTTAAGCGGAATATGGCATGGTGCTTCCTGGAACTTTATTTTATGGGGGATATGTCATGGTGCTTTTGAGATTATTACTAGAAAATTCAAAAATTTGTTTAAATGTATGCATCCGGCATTGAGCTGGATGTTTACATTTTTATTTTTGAATATGACATGGGTTATTTTTAGGGCTAATACAATTCAGGATGCATTTACACTGCTTAACTGTATTATAAGTTTTGATTTTGGAGGAATAAGTTCTGAGATGACAAGTTGCTTTAATTTGCCAGAATTTATTTTTTTAGGAAGAGCGATTGTTCCTATATTAACATATTATCCTCAGTTTTTTTTGGTGTCATTCTTTATAGCCGTAATTGTAATATTATTATATTCAAGAAATGCATATGAAAAAATGGAAAGATTTGTCCCTAGAATATTTAATATAGTTACTACAGCTTTTTTGATTGTATGGTGTATATTTTCGTTCTCAGGAGTTAGTACATTTTTGTATTTTAATTTTTAGAGAGGTATATATGATTACAAATAAAAGATGGGGTATTCTTTTGTTGATAATGATAGCTGTTTTATTAATAGGCTTAGGGATGTTAATAGTAATAATTGATCCGTATTTTCATTATCATGCACCTCTTACAAGAATGGAATACCCTTTAAATAATGAAAGATATCAAAATGATGGAATTGTGAAACACTTTAAATATGATGCGATTATCACTGGAAGTTCTATGACTCAGAATTTTAAAACATCAGAGTTTGATGAATTATTTGGAGTTAATTCTATCAAGGTTTCCTTTTCTGGAGGAAGTTATAAGGAAGTAAATGAGAATCTACAAAGGGCTGTGGAAGCCAATCCAGAGATTAAAATAATATTAAGAGGATTGGACTGTGCTAAAATGATACAAGAAAAGGATAATATGACTTACTCGTTGGATTCCTATCCTGCTTATTTGTATGATGATAAGTGGTACAATGATGTGAAATATTTCTTTAATAAAAATGCATTATTAGATACGGAGCATGTGATAAGATATACAGCATTTGGAAATAAAACTACAACATTTGATGAATATAGTAATTGAATGAGTTACCATACTTTTGGCCGTGAAGCAGTTAATGAAAGATATATTAGACCAGAAAAGTCGAATGAAGTGCATAAATTTATAGCGCAAGATGCAGAGACATTACAAGAAAATTTGGAACAAAATGTAATAAAGTTGGCTGAGGAAAATCCTCAAATTCAATTTTATTTATTTTTAACTCCTTATAGCATTTACTATTGGGATAGTTTGATGCAAAATGGAAATTTAGAGAAACAATTAGAAGCTGAGAAGATGGCAATTGAAATTATTTTAGAATATGAAAATATTCATTTATATTCGTTTTTTGATGAGTTTGAGATGATTTGTAATATGGATAATTATATGGATATTCTTCATTATAGCGAAGATGTAAATTCTCAAATTTTAATATGGATGAATCAAAAAGAACATTTGCTTACAAAAGAAAATTATCAGGAATATTGCAATAAAATATATGAGTTTTATATAAATTTTGATTATGATTCTATGTTTACATCAAGGTGACGATATGAATTATGGTACAGGGGAATAGAGGATATTTATGATTTCAACTAAGAAATGGAGTATTACATTATTAACAACAATAGTCATTTTACTAATAGGTTTAGGAGGGGTCACAGCAATTATTGATCCATTTTTTCATTACCATGCGCCGCTTGCTATAATGGAGTATCCTTTGCGAAATGAAAGATATCAAAATGATGGAATTGTGAAACATTTTCAATATGATGCAATTATTACCGGAAGTTCTATGACTCAGAATTTTAAAACATCAGAGTTTGATGAATTATTTGGGGTTACTTCTATTAAAGTACCTTTTTCGGGAGGAAGCTATAAGGAGGTGAATGAGAATCTTCAAAGGGCTGTGGAAAAAAATGCAAAAATTAAAATTGTATTAAGGGGATTGGACTATGCGGCCATTATGAAGGAAAAGGACAGTATAAATTATGATATGGATTCTTACCCTGCATATTTATATGATGATATATGGTACAATGATGTGAATTATTTATTTAATAAGGAAGCATTGCTGAACACAGAATATGCAATAAGATATACAAAGGCAGGAAATGAAACTACTACATTTGATGCATATAGTAATTGGATGGGTTCTTATGTCTTTGGAAAAGAGGCTGTGGATAAAAGCTATATTCGGCCAGAAAAATCAGAAAAAGTTTTAGAATTTACAGTTCAGGACTATGAAATTCTACGTAAAAATTTAGAACAAAATGTAATAGCTCTGGCAAAAGAAAATCCTCAAATTCAATTTTATTTATTTTTTACACCTTACAGCATTTATTATTGGGATGAATTAAAACAGGAAGGAATGCTGGAGAGACAATTGGAAGCTGAAAAAGTAGCAATTGAATTGCTGCTTGAGCATAATAACATTTATTTATATTCTTTTTATGATGATTTTGAGATGATTTGCAACTTAGATAATTATCGAGATATTCGTCATTATAGCGAAGACATAAATTCTCAAATATTATTATGGACACACCAAAGAGAGCATCTTCTTACAAAGGAAAATTATCAAGAATATTGTAGTAAGATATATGAGTTTTATATGTCTTATGATTATGATGGTTTATTTACATGAAAGTAATTAATAGGTTTAAGCATGTAAGAAACTTAGCTTTTTATAGAAAGACAAAAATCAAATAGTATTAAAAAAGAAGGGAGAAAAATGAAAAAGATATTAGTAACCGGCTCAGACGGCTTTATCGGAAGCCATCTGACAGAAGAACTGGTAAAGCAGGGATATGAAGTAAAGGCATTCGTATACTATAATTCCTTTAACACCTGGGGATGGCTGGATACGCTGCCCAAGGAAATCATGGAGCATGTAGAGATCTTCCAGGGAGATATCCGGGATCCTCATGGAGTGAAGGAGGCAGTGAAAGGCTGCGGGGCGGTATTTCATCTGGCGGCGCTGATAGCCATTCCCTTCAGCTATCATTCTCCGGACACCTACGTGGACACCAACATCAAGGGAACCCTGAATGTCCTTCAGGCAGCCAGAGACCTGGAAACCGGGAGGGTTCTGGTCACATCTACCTCCGAGGTATACGGAACGGCGCAGTATGTTCCCATTGATGAGAAACACCCGTATCAGGGACAGTCCCCATATTCGGCAACCAAGATAGGAGCGGACAGGCTGGCAGAGTCTTTTTACCGCTCTTTTCAAATGCCCGTTACAATTGTGCGCCCCTTTAACACATATGGTCCGAGACAGTCGGCACGTGCGGTCATTCCTACAATCATTACACAGCTTTTAAGCGGAAAAGAGATAATCAAACTGGGGGCATTAACGCCCACCAGGGATTTTAACTATGTAAAGGACACGGTCCAGGGATTTATCGAAATCTATAAAAGCAGCCGGACCATAGGGGAAGAGATTAATATTGCAACACAGCATGAGATTTCCATCGGGGAGCTGGCGGAGGAACTGATAAGCCAGATCAATCCCAAAGCGGAGATTGTATGCGACGAGCAGAGGCTGCGGCCGGAAAAGAGTGAGGTCAGCCGGCTTTTAGGATGCAATGAAAAAATACTCCGTTTAACGGACTGGCGGCCCCGTTATACATTCCGGCAGGGACTGGCGGAGACCGTTGAGTTTTTGAAAAATAACTTGGAGCGGTACAAGACAGATATCTATAACTTATAATTTCAGCCAAAACAGGAGCAGACGTTTATGGAGAAGCAGTTTATACCATTATCAGTGCCAAACCTAAAGGGAAACGAACTGGCATATGTTACAGAAGCCGTAAAGACAGAGTGGGTGTCAACCGCAGGGCCGTACATTGCGGACTTTGAAAAAGCCATAGCGGATTATGTCCGTGTTCCGGCAGCCTGCGCATGCCAGAGCGGGACAGCCGGCCTGCACCTGGCCTTAAAGGTACTGGGAATACAGCCGGGGGAAGAGGTTCTGGTTCCTACGCTTACCTTTATCGCAGCAGTGAATCCGGTGCATTATGCGGGGGCAGAGCCGGTTTTTATGGACTGTGATGACACATTAACCTTAGATCCAGAGAAGCTTAAAAGGTTTTGTGAGGAAGAGTGTGAGTTTGACGGAGCAGTTCTGCGAAACAAAATATCCCGCCGGAAAGTGACAGCTCTGGTGGTGGTGCATGTATTCGGAAATCTGGCTGATATGGAGGCGATCCTATCGCTTGCCCGGACCTACGGTCTAAAGGTAATCGAGGACGCAACGGAAGCCCTGGGAAGCTATTATAAGGAGGGGGCTTATGAGGGCCGCTGTGCCGGAACCATCGGGGATATAGGCGTATTCTCTTTTAACGGAAACAAAATCATTACCACCGGCGGAGGGGGAATGATTGTTTCACAGGATCCGGAACTGACAGAGAGATGCCGGTTCCTCTCCACACAGGCAAAAAAGGATGCGGTTTATTTTATCCATGAGGAAATCGGCTATAATTACCGCATGACAAATCTCCAGGCAGCGCTGGGTCTGGCACAGTTAGAGCAGCTGGAGGAATTTATCAGGATTAAGAAGGCGAATTACGAGCTTTATCAGAGGGAAGGAATAAAGCTGCTTCCTTTCCGCAGGGATATCCGGAGCAATTACTGGTTCTACAGTTACCTTACGGATAACCGGGACGGGCTTATCCGTTACCTGGAGCAGCATGGAATCCAGAGCAGGCCCATATGGAAGCTGATTCACACCTTAAAGCCTTATGAGGGATGTCAGGCATACCGCATCGAGAAGGCGGCCTGGTACTATGACCGGGTGGTGAATATTCCATGCAGCAGCGGCCTGGCAGAGGAAAACGTGAAGCAGGTGGCGGAAAGGATTCATTTGTTTTTAAAGGAGCAGGCATGGAGATAAAGGATTTTCTGGTTGTTCCGGACTGTTCGGTGCTTGAGGCCATGAGGCAGATTAACCGAAATGCCAAGGGGATCGTATATGTCTGCGAAGAGGAAAGGCTTATCGGAACGGTGACCGACGGGGACATCCGGCGCTATATTTTAAAAAACGGAGAGCTGAAAGACCCGGTTATAAAGGCGGCCAACAGGGGCACCAGGACGCTGTCTGAAAAAGAAAAAAGCAGGGCGGGGGAAGCGATGAAGCGTTATAAGATTTCCTCCATTCCCATTCTGGACAAAGACAGAAGGATAAAAGAGATCTGCTTTGAGGAAGAACGTGTCTGTCAAAAGAAAGAAGCGCTGGATGTTCCGGTAGCGATTATGGCCGGAGGAAAGGGAACACGTTTATATCCTTATACGCAGATACTTCCCAAGCCGCTGATCCCCATAGGCGATAAGACCATTACGGAGCACATCATAGAACGCTTTATGGAATACGGATGCAGCCGGTTTGATATGATTGTAAATTATAAGAAGAACTTTATCAAATCTTATTTTCTGGATAATGACAATCCGATAGACATCAACTTCATAGAGGAAACCGAGTTCCTAGGAACCGGCGGAGGGCTTAAGCTTTTGGAGGGAAGATATCCCTCCACTTTTTTTATGAGCAACTGCGACATTCTGATTGAAGAGGATTACGGGGAGATCCTGAGGTTCCACCGGGAGCAGAAAAATGTGATCACAATGGTCTGTGCCTTAAAGCAGATAGAAATTCCCTATGGAACGGTTGAGGTCACGGATGAAGGGAAGGCCCTGCGGCTTAGGGAAAAGCCGCAGATTTCATTTATAACCAATACCGGGCTGTATGTGCTGGAGCCGGAGTTTCTGGATGAGATACCGGGACAGACATTTATTCATATCACGGATGTCATACAGAATTGTATTGACAAGGGAAAAAACGTAGGGGTTTATCCCATTCCGGAGGAACACTGGCTGGACATGGGCCAGGTGGATGAGCTGAAAAGGATGCAGAAGGCATTGGAAAAGAGGTTGTGAAAAACATATGGAGCTTGGCAGTGAATTTAACCTTTCCTTATCCGGGCTTAAGCTTACGGATCATAATCTGTTTTCTTATTTAAATGAATTTCAAAATAAGATATATTTTGACAGCGGACGCAGCGCATTAAAATATATTGCCCGAAGCCTTCCAAAGGATGGCATTACATTACTGCCGGAGTTTATCTGTGAATCCGTGATTGACTGTTTTGACAGAAGGAGGATCCGTTTTTATAAGATAGAATCGGATTTTACGATTGACATGGAGAGCATAAGGGTGCAGGTGACACCGGATGTAAAGGTGATTTTTTTGATGCACTATTTTGGAATGGTGCAGCCGGCGGACAAGCTGGATGCATTAAAAAGGACTGCCCAGGAACAAGGGATAATCATTATCGAAGACGCCACACATAGTATTTTCTCCAAAAAACGGACCATCGGGGATTATGTTATTTCAAGCATCCGCAAGTGGATGCCCCTTCCGAAGGGCGGAGTCCTGTATACGGCGGATAATGTGCTGGGAATTGAAATGGAGAAACCAGGGCTTCCCGTCAGTACGGAGAATGAGCGTGCAGCTGCGATGATATTAAAGGATTTGTTTTTAAAGGATTTGCTGGACTGTAATTCTGAGTACAGAAAAATATTTGCGGATTGTGAAAACGCCCTGGATAAGCAGGAAGAGATATACAGGATCTCAGACCTTTCGGGATTTATGATATCCTGTACGGATATCGGGGAAATCATTTTAAGAAGAAAGAGGAACTATCAGTTTCTGGAAGAACAGATGGCGTGCCATGATATTTTGCCAGTCATCCGGCTTAAGCCGGATGACTGTCCCCTTGTATTTCCGATCCGCATCCGGCAGAGGGACATGTTCCGGAAATATCTGACGGATCACAGAATCTACTGTGCGGTTCACTGGCCCTTTGACGGTATGATGGAAGAGACAAGAACCTTTGCCGCAGAGAATGCGGCTTTGTTACTATCGCTGCCGATTGATCAGAGATACGGCGAGGATGAAATGAGATATATGGTAAAAGTAATATCAGAGTATAGAGGTGCTTAAGTATGCTGGCAGTAATTAGTCCCGGGGACAGGGAGAAGTGGAATTTATGCGTAAAGAGCTTTCGGCAGTGGGATATTTATTACCTGTGCGAATATGCGGAGTCCTTTGAGCTTCACGGGGACGGAGTGCCGCTGCTGATTTATTATGAGGATGATAAAACAAGATTCTGTTACGTGGTTATGAAGAAAGATATAGCAGAAAGCGCCCTGTTTGGAGAGAAGCTTCCACGGGGCTTATATTTTGATTTTGAGACGCCTTACGGTTACGGGGGAATCCTCTGTGACGGGACTGTTCCAAAGGACAGCCAGAAAAGGTTCGGAAAGGAGCTTGGAAGCTACTGCCTGGAAAATCATATCATTTCCCAGTTTATACGGTTCCATCCCCTTCTTTCCAACTATGACAAGCTGGATCTGATCATTGAAAAAAGGTATATGCATGACACGATTTATATGGATACTGCATCGCCAGAACTGATTTTCTCCAACATGGACAGCAAAAACCGGAATATGGTGCGCAAAGCAGTGAAAAGCGGAGTAACAATTGTGCAGAAGCCTGTTACGGAATATGCGGCATTTATGGACATGTATGTGGAAACCATGAAAAGAAACAACGCAGGCGGCTACTATACCTTCCATGAAGACTACTTTGAGTTTTTAAAGTTCATGGAGGATCATGCATGTATTTTCTATGCGGTATATGAGGAAAAACCTATAAGCGGCGCCATTATGTATTTTAATAATCAGTTTATGCATTATCATTTATCTGGGACCCATACGGAATACAGAAAATATTCACCAGGCAATCTGCTGCTTTATGAGGCAGCCTGCCGGGCATGTGAAAAAGGAATAAAAATGCTACATCTCGGGGGAGGCATGTCTGCGGATGACAGCCTCTTCGGATTTAAAAAGCAGTTTAACAAAAACGGCAGACTGCCGTTTTATATCGGAAGGACCGTCTTTAATGAGAGTGTTTATCAGGAGCTGCTGCAGATAAGGAAGGAACTGGATGCTGGTTTTAATGAAGACAATCATTATATGATTCAATACCGCAGCCCATAAATGGGGGTTGCCGGAACAGGTTTTATTGGATAGGAAATCAAAAACGAAAAAGGAGAATGCTTATTATGAAGAAGGTAATTGTATTTGGAGCTACTGGAAATGTCGGATCCTATTTTACAAAATATGCACAGGAATATTTTGGGGAAAAGGATTATCAGGTAATTGCATCCGGAAAGCGTCCAAAGGCGGAGGTTTTCAAAGAAATGGGAGTGGAGTATATTCCTGTTGATATCACAAAGCAGGAGGAATTTGAAAGGCTGCCCTCTGATGACGTATATGCGGTGGTACTGCTTGCGGCCGTTATTCCGGCCTATATGGACGGATATCATCCGGAGCAGTATCTGGATTCCATTATCAAGGGAACGTTTCATGTCCTGGAATACTGTAGGAGGGTCCATGCGGATCGCCTTTTGTATTCCACCAGCTGTTTTGATGTGTGGGAATATCCCTCCGGAACAGTGATTAAGCCTGATATGCCCCGCAATTTCAGCTATACCGGAGATCATGCGGTGTATATTATTTCAAAAAATACATCCATTGAGCTGATTGAACACTACCACCAGGAATATGGACTGAAAACCTTCATTTTCCGCCTGCCGACGGTTTATTCCTACAGCCCGAACCACTATATCTATCCCAACGGCGTTAAAACATTAAGGCCGCTGTATAAATGCATTTTCAATGCAATGGAAGGAAAACCCCTAGAAATCTGGGGCGATCCGAATTATGCCAAGGATATGCTGCATGTTTATGATCTTGCTCAGATGTTCTGCAAGGCGATTGAAGTGCAAAACCTGAATAAAGGATTTTATAATTGCGGGACGGGAATTCCGGTGACACTGCAGCAGCAGATGGAAGCAATCATTCAAGCGTTTTGCCCGGAGGGGCATAAATCGGAAATCGTTGTGCGAAGAGACAAGATTGCAGGAGGCGGACTTCTTATGGATGTTCAAAATGCAAAGGATGAATTGGGATATGAGCCCGTTTACGACGTGGTCAGACTTTTTGAGAATTATAAAGAGGAGATGCGATTGGATCGTTTTGCGGAGTTAAGGAACAGGTAAAAAAGGAACAAAAAACTATGAAGACCATTATTATTGCCGAAGCAGGCGTCAACCACAATGGAGATATGAAGCTTGCAAAAAGATTAATTGACGAGGCGAAAGCTGCGGGAGCTGATTTTGTCAAATTTCAGACAGCCGTAAATCCTACATCTAAATATGCGCCAAAAGCAGAGTATCAAAAGCGTGAGACCGGCGCTGATGAGACTCAGCTGCAGATGGCTTTGAAGCTTAGACTGACCTTGGAACAGCATTATGAGCTTTATCAGTACTGCAAAGGGGCCGGAATCTCATATCTGTCAACGGCATTTGATATTGAAAGCGTTCATTTTCTGGATTCCCTGTACCTTCCATTCTGGAAGATTCCGTCGGGGGAGATTACCAATCTTCCTTATTTGCTGGAAATTGCCAAAACGGCCAAGCCTGTTGTAATGTCAACGGGGATGGCAGATATGGACGAAATAGAGACGGCCATAAAAATTTTACGTGATAATGGAAGCGGAGAAATTACATTGTTACAGTGTCATACGGATTATCCTACAAAGATGGAAAATGTGAATCTTCGAGCTATGAATACGCTTTCAGAAGCTTTCCGGGTTCCGGTGGGACTTTCGGATCACAGTATTGGAATTGAGGTTTCGATTGCAGCGGCAGCCTTGGGGGCATCCGTGATTGAGAAACATTTTACATTGAACAGAAATATGTACGGACCGGATCACAAGGCAAGCATCGAACCGGAAGAGCTGTGCCAAATGGTTAAAAGCATCCGCAATATAGAAGCGGCACTGGGAGACGGGAGGAAAATGTGCTCTCCTTTAGAGAAGAAAAACCGAATTGTTGCACGAAAAAGCATTGTTGCAAAGCGGAACATTGTGGAGGGTGAATTTTTTACGGAAGAGAACATTACGACAAAGAGACCGGGAAACGGCATCTCCCCGATGGAATGGTTTAAGGTGCTTGGAACTCGGGCGGTCCGTGATTTCGGCGAGGATGAATTGATATGCAGGGAGTAAGGATTTGTGTAATCAGCGGGAGCAGGGCGGAGTTTGGGCAGCTGACGCCGCTGCTTTTAAAATTAAACAAGGATCCGTTTTTTAAACTGGATTTTGTAGTGACCGGGTCCCATTTGTCAGAGGATAACGGAAATACCATTACGGAGATTGAAGAATATCCGATTGACATTACAGCCCGCATTCCGATTAAAAGCATTGCCGATAACAGCAGAAAAGGGATTGCGTTTCAGATTAGCGAAGTGATTGCGGCATTTGCAGATTATTTTGACAGTCACAGGCCGGACATGCTGATTGTGATTGGGGACAGATATGAAATGTACGGAGCTGCAATTGCAGCCTCGGCGTTCATTATTCCAATGGCGCACATCTGCGGAGGCAGCGTTACAAGCGGCGCCGTTGATGAAGTCTACAGGCATTCCATAACGAAGATGAGCATACTTCACTTTACTACCTGCGATGTTTACCGTAGGAGGGTGATTCAGCTGGGAGAAAATCCGGACTTTGTTTATAACGTGGGCTCCCTGGCAATAGAAAATTGCCTGAATATGGAGCTGCTTACGGAAAAGGAATTGAGAACCCAGTTAGGAATGCCTTTGGAAAAGCCGTACTGCGTAGTCACATTTCATCCGGTTACGCTGGAACAGGATGATTCGGAAAAAGAGTTATATGAACTTATCCATGCCTTTGATATGTTTCCTCAGTATCTGTATCTGATTACATTATCCAATACGGATTCCGGGGGAGATAAAATAAATAGAATATGGAAAGAGGAAGGCACAGGGAGAGATAACTTTTTTGTGGTTTCCTCTCTTGGCATGAAAAGGTATCTGACAGCACTGAAGCACTCTGCAATGATGATAGGAAATTCTTCAAGCGGAACCACAGAAGGACCTGCAATGAAGATCCCGGTTATTGATATTGGAGACAGGCAGAAAGGGAGGGTGTTTGCAAAAAGTATTCTGCACTGTGAACCGGCGGAAAAAGAGATAGCGGAGGCAATGGAAAGGGCGGGAAGCGCAGAGTTTCAGGCTGCAGCAAAAAAGGCAAAAAGTCCTTTTGGGGATGGAACAACATCGGAACAAATGGTGTCCATACTTAAAAAGGTGCTGTCAGCGCCTATAAAGATGAAGAAGGAATTCTACGATGTGGATTTTGAGGTGGGGGAATGAGGAATATAGCAATTATACCGGCCAGGAGCGGCTCCAAGGGGCTTGCGGATAAAAATATCAAGGAACTTGCAGGCAGGCCCCTCATTGCCTATACGATTGAAGCGGCATTGAAATCAGAAGTGTTTGATACAGTAATGGTATCAACGGATTCCGTCCGGTATGCCCAAATCGCCAGGGAATATGGCGCAGAGGTACCTTTTTTCCGAAGCAGAGAAGCTTCATCGGATACGGCGTCCTCCTGGGATGTTGTCAGGGAGGTGCTTGATAAATATCAGGAAGCAGGAAAGGCCTTTGATACATTGATGCTTCTGCAGCCCACATCACCTCTTAGAACAGCACAGAATATCAGGGAAGCTTATGAGGAAATGGAAGCAAAAGAAGCAAATGCAGTTGTTTCCTTATGCGAGATGGAACATTCGCCACAACAGTGCAATGTTCTTCCGGAGGATTTATCGCTGGAGAAGTTTATCCGGCCGTCTGCAAAGGGAAAGCGCAGGCAAGAGATGGAGACGTTTTACCGGTTTAATGGGGCTATCTATTTAGTGAAAGTGGAGACCTTCAGAAGAAATGCGGGTATCTATTCGGACAGGTGTTTCGCATATCTGATGGGCCGGAGGGAGTCGGTGGATATTGATGATGAGTTTGATTTTGCGGTGGCGGAGAGTTTCCTAAATATGAAGCAATGATCTTATTGGTGCAACATTTACTTATTACAATAGAATAAATATCAAAAATAATAGATATATTAAAACAGACTTTTTCTGTCATTGTCTAATAACAGCAAAGATATTTGAAGAATATAGAAGAGCAGATTTATAAAAAGTCTGGCAATTTATTATGAGGTGAAGGTATGCTTTTTAATTCATTACAATTTTTGGTTTTCTTTCCAATTGTTGTATTTCCACATAATTCCGACATCGGAATTATTGTGAAATGCAAGATTTGAATATGGAGAGAATGTTATCCAAGAGGCTGTTGAGCAAATGGAAGCTTTTCTTGCTTATTGCAAAGTGAATGGAATTAAAGTTATTGCCTTTGAACCGCCTTTTACAGCTTCTGTGGTTGAGAGAATAGAAGCAAAAGGAGAGAAGTATCAGTATATGAATGAAATTTCATCTAGAATTTTCGATGTTTTTGAAAAGTATCAATTTGAATTTTATGATTATTCGGATGTTGCGAATTTAGGTTGCGGCGCAGATAGTTTCTTTATTGATGGATTTCATGGGAGTGAAGTGGTGTATATTAAGATGTTTCAGGACATGATTCAACAAGGATCTTGTCTTGAATTATATTGTGATATAGGATAAACTTACCAGATTATATGAAGGTAGAGATTCGGAAGTGGCTGTTTATGGAACTATAGAGGATTATAATATAATCAATTGAAAATATAAGTCCTCAGCTAAGCTGAGGAGAAGAGTATAAGTGCTATATTGAAAAGTAAAAGAGGACATTAGGGAGATAATCGACATTTTATGCAAATATAAAAATATGGAGATTATAGTAGGAGTGTTTTGTAGGGAGCATGTACATCTTTGGGTAGTAATACCATTTCAATTAAGTATATTAAATTTTGTAAGATATATAAAAGGAAAGGGTGTGTTAATGATTTATTGGTTTATGACAGATATTCGGAATTACAAAATTTGTCAGAAGAGCAGTAAATGATGCCTGCGACACTGTCGTAAAAAGCGAACCGTAACATAAAATTTTTGGAGAGGATTAATACAAATCATCGGTTGAACTGGCGGTTTGTGTTTTTGTAGTATGAGGTGAAAAATAGAATGAGAATATTAATCGTATTCGGCACCAGACCAGAAGCCATCAAAATGTGCCCCCTGGTCTTAGAAATGAAAAAACATAAAGAAATAAACTGCAAGGTCTGCCTGACCGGCCAGCACAGAGAAATGCTTCGCCAGGTCATGGAAGCTTTCGGAATCCAGGAGGATTACAACCTGGATATTATGCGTGAACGGCAGACGCTCACTACAATTACAACAAGCGTACTCGAAAAAATGGATCCGGTTTTGCGTGAAGCAAAGCCGGATATTGTTTTAGTACACGGAGATACGACAACTTCTTTTGCCGCAGCTCTTGCGGCTTTTTATCAACAAATACCGGTAGGCCATGTAGAGGCCGGCCTCCGCACAGGGAATATCTATTCCCCATTCCCGGAAGAAATGAACCGATTGCTGACAGGCAGAATCGCTTCCTATCATTTTGCACCGACAAAGCGGAATGAAGAGAATCTGCTAAAAGAGAATGTCAGTAAAAATATATTTATTACAGGCAATACAGTAATTGATGCATTTAAAACCACTGTAAAGGATGATTACAAATTCAACAATCCGGTTTTGCAGGAAATGGATTATGCAAAGCATAGGGTAATTCTGGTTACGGCCCATAGAAGGGAGAATCTCGGTGAGCCGCTGAAACAGATTTGCCAGGCTATCAAAGGGCTGACGGAGAAGTATCCGGATATAAAGGTAGTTTATCCCGTACATTTGAATCCGGCTGTACGAGAAACAGTGTACCAGATTTTAAGTGACAATTCCCAAGTGGAACTGTTGGAACCGCTGGATGTACTGGACATGCATAATCTGATTGCCCGGAGTTTTATGGTAATGACGGATTCCGGAGGACTGCAGGAGGAAGCGCCGTCTTTTGGAAAGCCGGTTTTGGTTATGCGGACAGAAACGGAACGGCCAGAGGCTGTGGAGGCCGGGACGGTGAAGGTGGCCGGCGTGGAGGAAGAGGATATCTTTACACTGGCCAGCGACTTACTGAGTGATCCGGAAAAGTATCTGGTGATGGCGAAAGCGGTAAATCCGTATGGGGATGGACACGCCAGTGAGAGGATAGTAAATATTATAATTAAAAGTAAATGAATTAGGAGCTTCCTGTATAATTCAAATATAAGGAATTCCAAGAAGGGTGGTTGATAAAAAGTAAGCGATGAATAACAGACAGGATTCCATCGCTTACCTTTCTTCTATAAATATAATGCCAGAGATTATGATTCATAAAAAATATGGGCTGTTTTATCATCCAGCCAGTGCAATCAACTTCGTTATTCTCTTAATATTTGCTACGAATGCCGTAAAATACATTTGCAATTCCATAGCAAACAATCCCACGGAATCTGCTCTGCCTAATCCGTGGGCTTCCTTCAATTCCCCATTCTTTTCTTCAATCCGGTGCCGTATCTTCAGGCGTTCCTGAAATTTTTCGCTTGCTTCAAATTCCAGTCTGCTCCGGTTCTTTTCGCTTGCCTGGGTAATACTATAGCTGTGGGTTTTCCCCTTCCCTACCTTGCACTGCCCTTTTAGAGGGCACTTATCACATTTTTTCTTGCTGAATACATAATTCCGGTACTGGTTCCCGTTCTTTGCCTCCCGCTTCTCAACCCGCATGGCCAGTTCACCTGCCGGACATTGCAGCATTTTTGCATCTTTGTTATAACTGAATCCAATCCTTCCTCAAGCTTCGCTTCCGCAGCAGCCGCAACCGCAGGATTTGTTTTCGCTGTTAAACGGATTCTTTCCCCGCAGGCATCCACGTTGTCCTCGCTGATGTACGCCATGTCCCCGATCACTTCCGTTACTTCAATCCCGTTTTTCTGGGCCTTTTCAATTAATCCGGATAACTGCCGGCCGCCAGGTTCCCCTCCTGGCGTTACGTTTATCCCCGCGATCAGCCCTTCCTCCGTCATTGCCAGATGGTTCTTGTACCCATAAAATGTACTCGTCGGTGTCTTGTGTCCAAACCGGGCATCTTCGTCATCTTTTGACCTGATTTCCCGGATCTTATCTGTATCTAATAATCCCCGTATCCTTCCGCCAAGTCCTGTATCTTTTTGTTCCCGCAGGCGGCAATCTCATCATCCAGGCCAGCTTCCAGGGATGGCTTCTCCGGAAAGCTTTCAGACAGGTCATATGCGCTTTTATAGATTTCCTTTCGTAATTGTTTGCTCAAATGCCGCAGGATCTGTGTTGGGGATTTTGTGCGGACAGTCGCATTGGTATGGGTAGAATCAACAATGATTGTCCCCGATTTAATCAGCCCTTTATCCAGGGCCTGCCGAATGGTTTCTTTCAGCATCTCTTCCAGAATGTCCTCTGTAATACGAGTTTTTCTGAACTTCGTCAGCAGGCTTGGGTCAACCATGGGAGATTCGGGCTCAAGATCCAGAAAATATTTGTATGCCATATCTGTCTGGGCACTGCTGATCAGACGCTCATCGGAATGATCATAAAGTTTTTTTAAAAACATGAGTTTGAACATCATTTCAGGTTCTTTTGCAGGGCGTCCGAAATGTTCACAATACTGTTTGTGCAGCATGGGGTTTACAAAACTGAAATCTATATTTTCTTTGATTCTCCTTAGGAGATGCTTTTGAGGAATAATGGCATCATAAAGCCCCTGATATGGTGATAGCGACAGGCACATCTGCGAATTATCTTTTAGCATGTTTAATCCCCCTTCGTCTGTTTCCATTGTACCATTTTTTATGGAAAAAGGGGTTGTCACACTAAGTAATTAGTGCGCAGCTCCTTTTCTATGCAAAAAATAACTGCCAGACCTCGAAAGAATTCGGCAGTTGGTGTAAAATTAATGTATGACCAAACACATTAACTTAACTTGTTGTGCTAGTTGATTGTTGATATAGAAAAACTTCAACACCATATGCTATCCTATAGTTGTACACGACTACAGACTATGAAAGGAGGCACATGATGCTGAAGTTTCAAGATGATTATACCACTCTCATAGCAACTTTTGAAGATTTTATTTTACTTGTTTATACAATTGTTGATGATTTATACCGACAGGTTGTTCCAGTGTCTGTTTCACAAAGGCGGAACGTGAACACGGCTAAAATGTCTGATTCCGAAATTATTACCTTAAATATCTGCGGTGAACTGACTGGCACAGATTCTGAAAAAGCATGGTATTCTTTTGTGAAACACAATTACCGGCATCTGTTCCCCAGACTTTGCAGCCGTACCCGCTTCAACCGAACCAGGAGGGCTCTTTTGCAGGCAACAGAATTGCTTCGCCAGCAGCTAATACAGTCCTTTCCCATACCAGCCAGCCGTTATTTCGTGATTGACAGCTTTCCTCTCCCGGTCTGTAAGTTCGGGCGTGCACGTTACTGCTGGTCTTTCCGTACAGAAAGCGCTAATTATGGAAGGTGTCCTTCCAAAAAGGAAACATATTTTGGTTTCAAAGTCCATGCCTTGATTACGCTGGGGGGTTATATTTCAGCATTTGAGATCACTCCGGCATCCGTGGATGACAGGGAAGGCCTCCGGGACTTTGCGGAGAATCACCTTAATCTGGTAATCCTTGGGGATAAAGGATACACGGGAGAAGCCTTGTCTGCCGACATGCAAAACAAAGGGATCTGCTTAATGTCCTTAAAGCCTTCCAATTATAAAAAGAACTGGCCCACAGAAATACGGCGGTTGATTTTCCGCTTCAGGAGGAGAGTAGAAACGGTATTCTCACAGCTTAGCGAACAACTGAATGCCGAAAGAGTGCTGGCAAAAAGTTTCCGGGGATTATGTACCCGGCTCCAGAACAAAGTCTTAGGACATAACCTGTGCATGGCATTCAACAGCATATTCCTGGACTCCTGTAACATAGGAAAAATCAAACAACTGATATTCTAAAAAAATATTTCGAAAAATCATAGGGACTTTTTGCGCTTTTTCAGTGTTTAAGCAAAGTATGTGTTATTAATTATATAAGTAGCACAACGAGTTAATTTACGGTCAAATATAAACAATTAAGGAATAAGTGCTCAAATTAGTAAAATAGTATGATATAATCCATTAAAAGAGAATCGGGTTCAAAGCAGAAAAAGAGAATCACTCTATACAAAAGATAAAACTGCTTTGAAGTCGGTTCTTTTTTGTTGCACTTAAGCTGAGGACGTTTATCCATCAAAAACAAAGAAAGCGGATGGGGCGAAAGGAACGAGCATTATTGAAGGTTACAATATCGTTTTCCTATATAATCAAAGAAAACAAAGGAGATTATACATGGAAACAAAAGAAAAAAGAAACTCAAATGCAGCACAGCAATTCCCCGCTTCTAAGATGTTTAGGGCCACAAAACACAAAATGGCGGTCAGCTTTGACACTCTCTCCGCTCAATGGCTGAAAAACGTAAAACTGAGAATCAAGGAGTCCTCGTACGTAAAGTATTATAATATGGTACAGAACCATATACTGCCGGATATGGGTTCCTGGCAGATGGAGCAGCTGACCACAGAAGCGGTAGAGAGATTTGTACAGAAAAAGCTTACCTGCGGAAAACGGGATGGAAACGGCGGCCTGTCAGAAAAAACCGTGAAGGATATTCTTGCGATTCTAAAAGAAATATGCCTCTATGCAGTAGGCCTGGATATGGAGGTGCCCTGTCGGTTTGAACTGATCAAAATCAGGCGCAGGGACTTAGAGGTGCAGGTCCTGAACGGTCAGAATTATATGGAGCTGGTACGTTTTTTGCTGCGTGATAATCACCCGAGAAAGACGGGGATTCTTTTGAGTCTGTATATGGGTCTCCGATTAGGGGAGGTGTGCGCCCTAAAACGGCAGCATATATTATATAAGGAAGAAATTCTGTGCATACGCAGCACTATGCAGAGAATTCAAAACGTGGATGGAGAGGGGAAGAGGAAAACAAAGGTGATTGTTACAGATCCGAAGAGCAGCAGCTCTGTGCGGGATATTCCGATCCCCTCGTTTTTGATGGAGAGGATGGAGGATTTTCGGCGGCTGCCGGAGGATGCGTATCTTTTGACGGGGAGAACGGACCGCTTTATTGAGCCCCGGACCTTGGAATATACCTTAAAGCGTTACCTGCAGGACTGCAGAATGGAATATATAAACTATCATGCCCTCCGTCATACATTTGCAACCAGGTGTATGGAGGAGGGCTTTGATGCAAAATCATTAAGTGAAATATTAGGCCATTCCAATGTAAACATTACATTAAACCGGTATGTGCATTCTTCCATGGAGCAGAAACGGAAGAATATGGGGAAGATTACGCCGCATCAATTTTGCTGAATTCAGTAACCAAAAAGCCATGAAATGCAATGAATAAGCATCTCATGGCTTCTTTTAAGCAGATAACGGGAATCGAACCCGCCTCCCCAGCTTGGGAAGCTGGTGTTCTACCAATGAACTATATCTGCACATGTTCTTATTATAGCATAAGAAATCCAGAAATCAAGCCTAAAAATCAAAAAAGAAAACAAAGAAAAAGACGCCCGGGGGGACCGGGCGTCTTTTTCTTTCTTATGAGGGGGGAGATAGTGATATTCAAATCAACTATCTGTGATTATTATAATATCCAAATGTGTTCAAAGTATGTCCATTTTCTAAAAGAAAGCTAAAAATATTGCACAAAAATTAAAAAGTACTTAAGAGAAACGAAAATCCGGCAGAAGGATTGGAAAAAAAGGGTATAGTGTGGTATACTGACAGAGGGCGAGTCAGACGTGTGGGCAGTCCCCTTGTTTGGCTCATTATTTACAGGGATAAACAGAGGGAGGATAAAGAAGATGGTACATATGCGCACAATAGAAAATGAGCAATTAAAGGTTTGCGTCAGCGATCATGGCGCAGAGCTTTGCAGTATTTATAATAAGAAGACAGAGCGTGAAGTAATCTGGACAGCAGACCCGGCCTACTGGAACCGCCATGCGCCGGTACTGTTTCCCTTTGTGGGAAAGGTAACAGGCGGGTGCTACACTTATGAAGGTCAGAAGTATCCCATGGGACAGCATGGCTTTGCAAGAGACAGGGAGTTCCTTTTCGTAGATTCCGGCGACACATTCATTCGGCATCGTCTGGCAGCGGACGAAGAGAGCCGCAAAGTGTATCCCTTTGATTTTGAATTGGAAATTGTGCATAAATTGAAAGGAAATTGTGTAACAGTAGAATGGAAGGTATTCAATCCGGGAAAAAAGAAAATGTATTTCTCCATCGGCGGACACCCGGGATTTTGCGTAGATGAGAATGCGGGAAGCCGCCTGGTCTTTGAAGAGCAGGAGACCTTGAGCAGAGTAGCCATTGACCCCAAAACGGAAGGGGTTGATGTGGAACATCCGGAGGTTATTGCGTTACAACAGGGAGTATATCAGGTAGAGCCGGATACCTTTGATAAGGATGCGCTGATCTTTGACCATGGACAGGTGAAGCAGGTAAGCTTGGAAAAAGCAGACGGCACCCGTCTTGTGACACTGCGCTGCCCCGATGCTTTGAGTGTAGGAATCTGGTCTCCTGTAGGAAAGCAGGCACCCTTTATCTGTCTGGAGCCATGGATTGGGAGATGCGATAACAGCGGTTTTACAGGAGAACTGAAGGATAAATTTGATGTGCAGAGCTTAGAACCGGGGGAAAGCTTTCGGACAGCCTATGATCTGCTCATAGGAGAGTAGGCAGTACATAGGAATATTTATGCACAGAAAGCAAAAGCATTTGAGTATTGTGCGGTGAGAAGTTCTGCACAACTGGAATAGGAGGAGCTATATGCGTGCAGCAAGGGAACTGCTGAAGGAGCTGGAATATGAGGTTTTAAGCGGGAGTGTGGACATCAATGTAAATGAGCTTGTCTACAATACGGCAAAAGTCACAAAGGAATGTTTGTTTGTATGCATCAAGGGTATGGCCTTTGACAGTCATGATGCAGCGGCCAAGGCGGCCAAGGATGGCGCAATCGTCATTGTGGCAGAGCGTCCGGTAGAGGTGCCGGAGGGAATTACGGTGGTTTTGGTAAAAGACACCCGGTATGCTCTGGCGCTTATTTCAGCGGCATATTTTGATTACCCGGCGAAAAAGCTGAAGGTCATAGGAATTACGGGTACTAAGGGAAAGACAACCACAGCTTTTATGATCCGTTCCATTTTAGAGCATGCAGGAATATCTACAGGTCTTATCGGCACCATAGAAACCATCATTGGAGAGCGTCATATTCCTGCGGACAATACCACACCGGAATCCTATGCCATTCAGGAAGATTTTGCTCAGATGGCAGCGGCAGGCTGCAAAGTAGTGGTGATGGAGGTTTCCTCCCAGGGACTCAAACTTCATCGAACAGCCGGGATCCTGTTTGACATAGGTATTTTTACCAATCTTGCACCGGATCACATTGGGCCTGGAGAGCATGAGAACTTTGAGGAATATCTGGAATGCAAAAGCCGCCTGTTCCGACAGTGCAAGGTAGGAATTGCAAATATTGATGATGAGTATTGCAGAAAGATTCTGGATGGTCATACCTGTGAACTGGAGACATATGGATTTTCCGGGGATGCGGATTTGAGAGCTTCGAAGATGGAGCTGATTAGCCGTCCGGGATATTTGGGGGTGGCTTATCAGGCGTCAGGTCTGGTGAATTTCCCGGTGGAAATTGATCTTCCCGGCAAATTCAGTGTGTACAATTCCCTGGTTGCCATTGCGGTCTGCCGGCATTTTGATATTTCAAAAGAGGATATGCTGGAAGCACTTAAGGCAGCAAAAACAAAGGGAAGAATTGAGAAAATCAAAGTATCCGATGAGTTTACTCTGATGATTGACTATGCTCACAATGCCATGAGTTTGGAAAGTCTTCTTACAACATTAAGAGAATATCATCCAAAGCGTCTGGTATGTCTGTTCGGCTGCGGCGGCAACCGTTCCAAGCTGCGGCGCTTTGAGATGGGAGAGGTATCCGGACATCTGGCAGATTTGACCGTGATCACTTCGGATAATCCCAGATTTGAGGAGCCGCAGGCAATTATTGATGATATAAAGGTTGGAATGAAAAAAACTGACGGAGCCTATGTTGAAATTATTGATCGGAAGGAAGCCATCCGCTACGTGATTGAGCATGGGCAGCCGGGAGACGTGATCGTGCTGGCCGGAAAAGGCCATGAAGACTATCAGGAAATCCGGGGTGTGAAGTATCCCATGGATGAACGGGTGCTGATTCAGGAAGTCCTGAAGGAGCGGCAGGGAAAATAGGTCTGGCAGGCGGCCTGCGAAATGCACTTGCCATATGGCAGAAAGAGGTGGATTGTGGCCCGGTATGCCAACATAATTGTAGATATTTCTATGGAAAAACTGGATAAAACCTTTCAATACCGGATTCCGGAGGAGTTAAAGGACGCCCTGACAGTGGGGATGCAGGTAGTGGTTCCCTTTGGAAATGGCACACGTACTCTGACAGGTTATGTGGTAGAACTGACAGATACCTGTGAGTTTGACCCTTCTCGGATGAAAGAGATTCAAAAGATTGCGGAAAAAGGGATTCCTTTGGAGGGGCAATTGATTTCTCTGGCCCAGTGGATGCGCCTCACTTATGGGGCAACCATGAATCAGGCATTGAAAACAGTGCTCCCAGTCCGGAAAAAGGTTCAGGAAAAGACGAGAAAGAAGCTGGTGCGAACCATTTCTCTGGAGCAGGCAAAAGACTATTTGGAGATGTTTGAACGAAAGCATCAAACCGCCAGGCTTCGTCTGCTGACGGCATTGATGGACACGCCGGAGGTGGACTGCCGATTGGTATCGGAGCAGCTTCACCTGACAGCCTCCACAGTAAAAAAGCTGGAGGAAATGGGAATCCTGAAAGTAGAGACAGCGACGCTGCTGCGCAATCCGGTTCGAACTTATGAGCTGGAGCCCCATTCCTTTGACTTAACTGTACGGCAGCAGGAGATTGTGGATGATATCCGAAGGCGCACAAGGGCAGGGGACAGACGGCCTTCCCTGATCTATGGTATTACGGGAAGCGGAAAGACAGCCATTTATCTTGAATTGATAGAAAATGTGTTGGAACAGGGAAAGGATGCCATTGTTTTGATTCCGGAGATTGCTCTGACTTTTCAGACGGCCCTTCGCTTTTACAAGCGATTCGGAGATAGGGTGTCTATTATCAATTCCAGATTGTCTCAGGGGGAGCGCTATGATCAGTTTGAACGGGCAAAAAGGGGAGAGGTAAGGGTGATGATTGGGCCTCGATCCGCTCTGTTTACGCCATTTCAGAATCTGGGAATTATTGTAATCGACGAGGAACATGAGGCCAGCTATAAGAGTGAGACTGCGCCCCGGTATCATGCCAGGGAGACGGCTATTGAACGAGCCCGGATGACAGATGCATTTGTAGTTTTAGGATCGGCCACGCCGTCGGTAGAGTCTTATGAAAATGCTAATAACGGAACATACTGTTTATATAGATTGGAACAGCGGATTTTTGGACAGAGCTTGCCTGCGGCGGAGGTCGTGGATCTGCGTCAGGAATTGAAGGCAGGCAATCGTTCCATTTTAAGCCGAAGGCTTAGGGAATTGATGGAAGACCGCTTAAATAAGAGACAGCAAATGATGCTGTTTTTAAATCGGAGAGGCTATGCAGGTTTTGTTTCTTGCAGAGCCTGCGGACATGTGTTAAAATGTCCCCATTGTGATGTATCTTTGTCCCTCCATACAGGAGGGCGCATGGTCTGCCATTACTGCGGTTATGAGGAGCAGGCAAAGAAGGAGTGTCCTTCCTGCGGCTCTCCTTATATTGGAGCTTTTCGTGCAGGAACTCAGCAGGTGGCAGAGATTGTACAGCGAGAGTTTCCGAAAGCAAGAGTTTTGCGGATGGATATGGACACAACTAAGAATAAGGATGGGCACGAAAAGATCCTGGAAGCATTTTCTGAAGGCAGGGCAGATATTCTGGTGGGAACTCAGATGATTGTAAAAGGCCATGATTTTCCGGCAGTGACTTTAGTGGGAGTTCTGGCAGCAGATCTGTCTCTCTATACCAATGACTATCGGGCATCCGAGCGGACCTTTCAGCTTTTGACTCAGGCAGCAGGCCGGGCCGGACGGGGCAGGGAAGAGGGAATCGCAGTAATTCAGACTTATAGTCCGGAGCATTATAGTATTGAGGCGGCAGCAGCTCAGGATTATGACATGTTTTTTCAGAAAGAACTGGCGTACCGCCAATTGATGGAGTATCCGCCGGCCTCCTATCTTCTGGCCATTTATCTTTCAGGCAAAGAGAAAGAAAAGCTGGAGGAAGGAGCCGGAAAGTTAAAGGAAATGCTTTTTGCAAAGATTGGCAGCCGGAAGGTTCAGATTATCGGCCCTGCAGATGCTTATGTGGCAAAGGTAAATGACATCTATCGGAAGCTGGTCTATCTGAAAGGAAGAAAGACAGAGCAGCTGATAGAGCTTAAAGAACAGATAGAGTTTTTCTGGCAGGAAAACATGGAATTGCAGCAGTTGAACATACAGTTCGACATGAACCCCATGAACGGGTTTTAAACATTACCGAATATTTCGGAATTAAGATGGAGGATTGAGGGAATGGCGATTAGGAAAATCAGACAGTTGGGAGACGGTATTCTGCGGAAGAAATGCCGGGAGGTCCCGGAGATGACACCGAAGCTGAAAGAGCTTGTGGAGGACATGTATGAAACCATGTATGAGGCAGAGGGTGTGGGTCTTGCAGCTCCCCAGGTGGGAATCCTGAAACGGATTGTTGTGATTGATGTGGACGGGACCCCCTATACCATGGTAAACCCTAAAATTCTGGAGGTATCCAAGGATACGCAGGACGGAAGCGAAGGGTGCTTAAGCGTTCCGGGAAAAGCTGGGGTCGTGATACGTCCGGCCTTTGTGAAGGCAGAAGCTTGGGATGAGAACATGGAGCATTATGTAGTGGAGGCGGATGGGTATCTGGCAAGAGCTATTTGCCATGAAGTGGATCACCTGGAGGGCATTGTGTATGTGGATAAGGTAGACGGTGAACTCTATGATGTGGAACCGGAGGATGAAGACTAAGAGGAGTAAGCCGTATGAAAATTATTTTTATGGGGACACCGGATTTTGCAGTTGGAACTCTGGAAGCGCTGATTGAAGCAGGCCATGAGATTACTCTTGTAGTTTCCCAGCCAGACAAGCCAAAGGGCCGGGGCCATGAACTGGTTCCCACACCGGTGAAGGCGGCGGCATTATCGCATAATCTGCAGGTTTATCAGCCAGTGAAGCTTCGGGAAGAAGCCGCAGAGGAAGTGATCCGGAATACAGAGGCGGATGTAATTGTAGTAGTTGCTTTCGGCCAGTTGATTTCTCAGTCTATTTTAAATATGAAATCTTATGGCTGTATCAATGTCCATGGCTCTCTTCTTCCCAAGTATCGGGGAGCGGCTCCCATCCAGTGGGCAGTTATTGACGGAGAGCCAGAGAGTGGTATAACCATCATGCAGATGGACGCAGGGCTGGACACAGGTGATATGCTGCTTAAAGCGGCGGTTCCCTTAGAGCCCAAAGAGACCGGAGGAAGTCTCTTTGAAAAGCTGAGCGCACGGGGGGCCTCTCTCTGTGTGGAGGCGCTGGAAAAATTGGAGGCCGGAACCTTGATACCACAAAAGCAGGGAGAATCCCCCACTGCCTATGCCAGGATGCTGACAAAGGACATGGGAGAGATTGATTGGTCCAGGCCGGCTATAGAGCTGGAACGGCTCATACGGGGCCTGAATCCGTGGCCAAGTGCCTATACGCAGCTTTCCGGCAAGACATTGAAGATCTGGGATGCAGATGTATGTGAGGAGGAACAGGCCAAAAGAGCCTGCGGGGAGATTGTGAGAGTGACAAAGGATGCTGTCTATGTGGCCTGCGGTCAGGGGCTCCTGAAGATAAATGAGCTTCAATTGCAGGGAAAGAAGCGTATGGATACAGCAGCTTTTTTAAGGGGATATCATTTGGAGAAAGGAAGCATCCTTGGCTGAAGCCCTGATGCTGCAAAATCTTAAATGTCTGCTGCATATTATGGTCGGCAGAGCAGGCGGTAACAGAAAGGAGATACAATATGCCTTATTATGGATATGGATACTATTTTGACCCAACGTATATATTGGTGCTGATTGGAGTAGTTATTTCTCTTATTGCATCTGCAAAGGTAAAGGGTACTTATGCTAAGTACAGCAAGGTGCGCAGTCGTTCCGGCATGACAGGTGCACAGGCGGCACAACGGATTCTGCAGTCTGCAGGCTTGTACGAGGTGCGGATTGAGCATATCAGCGGCAGCCTGACAGATCATTATGATCCGAGAACAAAGGTTCTCCGCCTGTCGGATTCCGTCTATGGATCCGCTTCTGTGGCAGCTATCGGAGTAGCGGCCCATGAGTGCGGCCACGCCATTCAGGATAATCGGTCTTATGCCCCCCTGCGCATCCGCAATGCCCTGGTTCCTGCTGCGAATATCGGAACACAGGCAGCTTGGCCTATTATTTTGATAGGAATTGTTTTTGGAAGTTCGTACTTTTTAGTAAATCTGGGAATTCTGCTGTTTTCTCTGGGCGTGCTGTTTCAGATTGTGACTCTGCCGGTAGAGTTTGATGCTTCGGCACGGGCGATCCGGATTCTGGGGGACTCGGGGATTTTGTATGACGAGGAAGTAAGGCAGACCAGAAAGGTGTTAAGCGCAGCGGCTATGACCTATGTGGCAGCAGCAGCGGCTTCCATACTGTCCCTTCTTAGGCTTCTGATTCTGTTTGGAGGAAGAAACCGTGACTGAGGCGCCGGACTGTCGGGAGCTTGCCCTTGGTATTCTGATGGAAGTAACCAGACAGGAGGAATACAGCCACATTGCCATTCGCAATGTGTTGGAGAAATATCAGTATCTGGGAAAACAGGAGAGGGCCTTTCTGACACGTCTTACAGAGGGGACTCTGGAATGGATGATTCATCTGGATTATATCATCAATCAGTTTTCCGGTGTAAAAATAAATAAAATGAAGCCAGTGATCCGCAATCTTCTGCGAATGTCCGTATATCAATTAAAGTTTATGGACAGTGTGCCGGCCTCTGCAGTCTGTAATGAGGCGGTAAAGCTGGCAGGCAGGAAGGGGTTCAAAAATCTTAAGGGGTTTGTGAACGGTGTTCTCCGCAATATTGCGAGGAACCTGCCGCAGATTTCTTATCCGAATCAGACAGATACATCTTCTTATCTTTCTGTGATGTATTCCATGCCGGAATGGATTGTGGAAGATTGGCTGACTGTATATGGGGCAGAAACTACAGAGCGGGTGCTGAGGGCATTTCTGGAAAAGGAGCCCTTATCCATCCGGCCCAATCTGGAGAAAATAAGTCCGGAAGAATTGCAGAGCCGCTTGGAACAGCAGGGCATTAAGGCTTCAAAAGCTCTCTGGCCGGATTATGCTCTGCGAATCGAACATTACAATTATCTGGGAGCTATTCCTGAATTTCGGATGGGCCTGTTTCAGGTACAGGATGTAAGTTCTATGCTTGCAGTAGAAGCGGCAGCTCCTAAGGAGGGAGATGTATGCATCGATGTGTGTGCGGCTCCCGGAGGGAAGAGCCTTCATCTGGCGGAAAAGCTTCACGGCACAGGCAGGGTGGAGGCAAGAGACCTGACTGAATATAAGGCAGACTTGATTCGGAAGAATGGAGAGCGTTCCGGCGTGAAGAATCTTTGGATCCGCCAGTGGGATGCCTGCATCTGTCATGAGGAATCCCTGGGGGCGGCAGATGTGGTATTAGCAGATCTGCCCTGTTCCGGTCTTGGGGTCCTGGGAAAGAAGACAGACTTGAAGTATCGGATGACCAGAGAGCAGCAGGAAGAACTGGCTTTGCTTCAAAGACAGATTCTTGGCGTCGTTCAGGCTTATGTAAAGCCCGGCGGAACCCTGATATATAGTACCTGTACCATCAATCCGCAAGAGAATGAAGAAAATGCAGATTGGTTTTTGAAGCATTTTCCCTTTGAAGCAGTGCCGCTAAAAGACTGCCTTCCAAAAGAAGTGATCAATGAGGAAGCTCTTAAAGGACGGATTCAGCTCTTGCCCGGCATTCATGGCTGTGACGGATTTTTTATTGCAAAATTCAGAAGGAACATAGAATCATAATGGAACAGACAGACATAAAGTCTATGACTCTTGCGGAGCTTAGAGCCGAACTCATAAGCCAGGGTGAAAAAGCCTTCCGTGCAGACCAGCTCTATCAGTGGATGCATAAAAAGCTGGCGGAAAATGTTTTCTCAATGACCAATCTGCCAAAAGCTTTTCGGGAATGGCTGGAAAAGGAATATGAATACATTGCTTTGGAGATCGTAGAAGTACAGAGATCGAAATTGGACGGAACCTGCAAGTACCTTTTTCGTCTGCCGGACGGCCATGTGATTGAGAGTGTACTTATGCGGTATCATCACGGAAATTCCGTGTGCATTTCCTCACAAGCTGGCTGCCGGATGGGCTGCCGCTTCTGTGCCTCTACAATCGGCGGCCTGGAACGGAATCTGAAACCCTCGGAAATGCTGGAGCAGATTTATCGAATCCAGTGTGATTCCGGGGAACGGGTGTCCAATGTGGTAGTGATGGGAACCGGTGAGCCGCTGGATAATTATGACAATCTGGTACGTTTTATTCGGCTGCTGTCCAATGAAAAAGGGCTTCATATCAGTCAGCGAAGCATTACCGTATCTACCTGCGGCATTGTTCCGGGGATACGAAAGCTGGCAGATGAGGAACTTGCCGTTACCCTGGCTTTGTCTCTTCATGCAGTCTCTCAGGAGAAGCGCAGGGAATTGATGCCCATAGCCAACCGCTATGAGTTGGGGGAAGTTTTGGATGCCTGTGGTTATTATTTCCATAAGACAGGCAGAAGGTTGACTTTTGAATACAGTCTGGTGGCAGGAGTCAACGACAGCAGAGAGGATGCGAAGGCCCTTGCGGCCCTTGCAGGTCCGCTCCATGCACATGTAAATCTGATACCGGTAAACCCCGTAACAGAGCGGAATTTTGTGCAGCCTGGGGAAAAAATTATAGACAATTTTAAAAAAAATCTTGAAAAATACGGGATTAATGCTACACTTAGGAGAGAGATGGGCCGTGATATAGACGGCGCCTGCGGACAGCTCCGCAGAAAATATCTGAGAAATCCTGCGGAACCTAAATAAAACAGCAGGTGGATGCATGAAGATGCGTAGTGTGTATCCTGCGGAATTTTAAATAGAAAGGAGGAGAATGATATGCTTAGAGCATATGGAATGAAGGATGTCGGCCGATGTCGGGATGTTAATCAGGATTACATTTTTATTTCAGAAAAACCGGTCGGTAATTTACCCAATCTCTTCCTTGTGGCAGATGGAATGGGCGGTCATAAAGCAGGCGATCTGGCCTCCGAGTATACAGTCTCCCGGGTTCGGGAGGCAGTCGAAAAAAGTATGCGGAATATCCCTCTACAGATTTTTAAAAGTGCATTTCAGTATGCTAACCAAAGATTGCTGGAAAAAGCCCGGGAATCCAGAGCTTATGAGGGTATGGGGACTACTTTGGTTGCGGCTACGGTTATAGAGAATCGGGTTTATGTTGCCAATGTGGGTGACAGCCGGCTTTACAAGTTGGGAGATAACATTGAACAGATAACAACGGACCACTCTCTGGTAGAAGAGATGGTGCGCATGGGAGAGATTTCAAGGGAACAGGCCAGAAATCATCCGGAAAAGAATATTATAACAAGAGCCATTGGCGTATCGGGGCAGGTAGAACCGGATTATTTTGATACGTATCTGGGGCCGGGAGAGTGTCTGCTTCTGTGCTCTGACGGTTTGAGTAATATGATAGAAGATGCTCAGATTCTGGAGATTCTCAAAAGAAGAAGAGATCTTCAGTCTGGCGTGCAGGAGCTGGTGTACACAGCCAACCAAAACGGCGGAAGAGATAATATTGCAGTCGTGCTGGTAGAACGGGATGAGGTGATAAGATGATTAGATTAGGTATGTTTTTGGGAGACCGTTATGAGATTCTGGAGAAAGTCGGTTCCGGCGGCATGGCAGAGGTCTTTAAAGGCAAGGATCATAAGCTGAACCGTTTTGTGGCAGTGAAGGTTCTGAAGGATGAATTTGTGGAAGACAAGAATTTTGTCCGCAAGTTCAAGGAGGAAGCTCAGGCAGCGGCAGGACTGGCACATCCCAATATTGTAAATGTTTATGATGTAGGTGATGAGCAGAATGTCAAGTATATTGTTATGGAGCTGGTAGAAGGTATTACGCTAAAGACCTACATTGAGAAAAAAGGCAGGCTGACGGTGAAGGAGGCAACCAGTATTGCCATTCAGATGGGAGCCGGTTTGGAGCTTGCACATAACAACCAGATTGTACATCGGGACATTAAGCCCCAGAACATCATTATTTCCAGGGAAGGCAAGGTGAAGGTAACGGATTTCGGCATTGCAAAGTCTGTTTCTTCCAATACCAATACCTCAGATGCTATGGGATCTGTGCACTATACATCTCCGGAGCAGGCCAGAGGCGGCTACAGTGATGCCAAGAGTGACATCTATTCCCTGGGCATTGTAATGTATGAGATGGTGACTGGACGTGTGCCATTTGACGGTGAGACTACAGTGGTGGTTGCAGTGAAGCATCTCCAGGAGGACATTGTGTCCCCCAGAGTCTATGCATCTGATATCCCTGTGAGCTTAGAACATATTATTTTAAAATGTACAGAAAAGAGCCCGGATCGGCGGTATGCCAGCGTGGCAGAGTTAACGGCAGATCTGAAGCAGTCCCTGGTTACGCCGGATGTGAATTTTGTAAAAGAGATTCTTCCGGACGGCGCCAAAACCGTTGCGATTACCAAGGACGATATCTCCAAAATTAAGCAGGAGACTGGAAGGATTCCGTTGGGACGGAACTCACGGCAGGCTTACCCGGAGAATTTTGGGGAGGATGATGAAGATATCTTTGATGAAGATTATGATGATGAAGATTACGATGACGACGATTATGACAATGAAGATTATGAAGATGACGATTATGACAATGAAGATTATGAAGATGATGAGGATGACGACGACGGTATCTTAGATCCAAAACTGGAAAAGATAATGACCATCGGCGGCATTGCGGCAGCAGTCATTATTGTTATTATTATTTTCTTTATTATAGGAAAGATTTTTATTTTTGGAAAAACAGGAAGGAAACCCAAGGAGGACAATGAGCCTCAGATTGAGGATGTGCTGGATGGAGAAGAGGAAGAACCAGAGGTTCCGAATCTTCTGGGCAAAAGCTATTCCGAGGCAAAGGAAGCATTGAATACTCTGGGACTTGGAATTCGGTTAGGTGAGACAAGAGCTTCTTCTGACTATGAGCCGGGCCAGATTATTGAGCAGAGTATAGAGGCCGGAACAAAGGTAGAGGCAAATACGACCATCATTGTAGATATCTGTGGAGACGGAGAAGAGATTATTGTTCCGAATGTCATTGGTCAGACCCGGGAACGGGCAGTGAAAACGCTGGAGGATATGGGTTTTACCGTGGATGTGGCAGAGGCTTATGATGAAAATGAAGCAGCAGGAAATGTTATTTCCACTACGCCGTCAGCAGAGAGTAAAGGAACACGGGGCAGTGTGGTACGGTTGGTTGTGAGCAAGGGAAAAGAAAAGAAGGAGGAAGAGGTTTCGGTTCCTGACATTAAAGGCCGTACAGAGGCGGAAGCAAAGTCAATGCTTACGAATGCAGGGCTTAAGTCCGGTACAGCACGCTCATCCTACAGTGATACAGTAGAGGAAGGCCGCATTATTTCCCAGAGCATCAATTCAGGCACAAAGGTGCCTAAAGATACGGCTGTAAGCTATGAGGTAAGCAAAGGAAAAGAGGTTAAGGAAGTTTATATCGGAAATGCGGAGAAGAAAGGCAGCAGTGAAAGTGCTGTGACGGCATATCTGACAGGGCTGGGGTTACAGGTGTCAAGAGAGGAACAATACAGCGACAGTGTTCCCAAAGGAAATGTGATTTCCTATTCACCTGGAAATGGCAGTCTCGTTAGCCCCGGAAGTACAGTAAAGGTTGTTGTCAGCCTTGGGCCGGAACCGGTGAAGACAGCAACAGTTCCGGGAGCCGGATCAGATTTAAATGAGATAACTGCCAGGGGATTTGTTGTAGGGAGCAGAACTTATGAGTATAGTGATGCTATTGCACAGGGAAAAATTATTTCCTGCAGTCCTTCCGGAATACAAAATGTGGGAACTACAATAAATGTAGTGCTTAGCAACGGCCCTTGTGCTCATTCCAATGTAGATGCAAGCGGGAAATGTACAACTTGCGGGAAAACAGGCTTGACACCGCCGATTGTAAATCCTCCGGCAGATCCGCAGCCGACAACTCCGGATCCTTCGACAACCCCTGATGGGACTTGACAATAACCTAAAAGATCTATGAAGGGAAAAATCATAAAAGGAATCGCCGGATTCTACTATGTTCACACAGCAGAATCCGGCACTTACGAATGTAAAGCAAAGGGAATTTTTCGAAATCAGAAGATTAAGCCCCTGGTGGGGGATAATGTCCGTCTGACGGTTCTCAGTGAAGAAGAGAAGACAGGAAATATAGAAGAACTTCTGCCCAGAAAGAATGCTCTTACACGGCCGACAGTGGCTAATATGGATCAGGCGCTGGTGATTTTTGCGGCGGCAAAGCCCAAACCCAATTTTAATCTTCTGGATCGGTTTCTGATTCTTATGAAATATCAGGGCGTATCTGTGATTATCTGCTTTAACAAACAGGATATGGTATCTCAGGAGGAGCTAAGGCTTTTGAAAGAAACCTATGCTGGGGGCGGGTATCAGATTTTTTTTGCCAGTGCGTTGGAGCAGAAGGGAGTAGAGGAGCTTCGTGCGCTATTGAAAGGAAAGACCACAGCAGTGGCAGGACCTTCTGGGGTAGGTAAATCTTCTCTTATTAATCTTCTCCAGCCAGAGGCAGCTATGGAAACAGGAGATATCAGCCGAAAAATCCAGCGGGGAAAGCATACGACCCGCCACTCGGAACTGTTTGCCCTGGACAAAGACAGTTATATCTGCGATACTCCCGGATTCAGTTCCGTTTATCTGCCGGATTTTGAAAAAGAAGATTTGAGGGAATACTTTCCGGAATTCCTGGATTATGAACCCTATTGCCGGTTTCAGGGCTGTGTACATATCCATGAGCCGGATTGCAGAGTAAAAGAAGCACTTGCACAGAAAAAAATCAGTCAGATACGGTACGATAATTATAAGTGCCTGTATCAGGAACTAAAGGATAAAAGGAGGTATTAGTTATGAACAAGCTGGCACCGTCAATTCTCTCGGCAGACTTTGCAGCTCTGGGAGAGGACGTGAAAAAAGCAGAACAGGCAGGTGCCCAGTATCTGCATATTGATGTGATGGATGGAGCCTTTGTGCCCAGTCTGTCTCTGGGCTTTCCGGTGATTCAATCTATCCGGAAGCTGACGGATATGGTCTTTGATGTGCATCTGATGATCTGTGATCCGGATCGCTACATTGCAGAATTTGCTGCAGCCGGAGCAGACATCATTACTGTCCATGCAGAGGCTTGTCCTCATCTTAATCGCACCATTGCAGCGATTAAGGAGCAGGGGGTTAAGGCAGGCGTGGTTCTGAATCCGGCCACACCACTGACAGAACTGGAGTATATTCTGGAGGATTTGGACATGGTGCTGCTCATGACCGTGAATCCTGGATTTGGAGGACAGAAGTATATTGAGAGCTGTACCAGGAAGATTCAGGATCTGCGTAAAATGATTACAGAAAGAGGACTGGATATTGATATTGAGGTAGACGGCGGAATTAAGCTAAACAATGTTCAGAAGGTGTTGGATGCCGGAGCCAATGTGATTGTGGCAGGTTCAGCTGTCTTTGGCGGAGATGTGGAGCAGAATGTAAAGGACTTTTTAGAGGTTTTGAATGCATGAAAACTTTGATTGTAAGCGGGGGCAGGATCAATTCGGATTTTGCTCTTTCTTATTGCAGAAATGAGAGATTTGATCAGATTATAGGAGTGGACAGAGGACTTGAGTTTCTTTATGAAAATAATATTCTGCCTACTTATGTTGTGGGGGATTTTGATTCGGCAGATCCGAAGCTTGAGTCATATTATCGGAAACAAAAAGAGATAGAAGTCCGTTGGTTTAATCCGGTAAAGGATTCTACGGACACTCAGATAGCCATTGAATTGGCATTAGAGCTTAACAGCGCTTCCATTGTAATCTTAGGAGGAACAGGAAGCCGTCTTGATCATGTGCTGGGCAATATTCAGAGCATGATGCTGGCCAGGGATGCGGGAGTTGACTGCATCCTGTTGGATGAGTACAATCGAATCCGCCTGATTTCAGAGGATACGATTATAAAAAAGAATCAGCAGTATGGACGCTTTGTATCCCTGATTCCTTTGACATCCACTGTGGAGGGGGTAGATCTGATTGGATTTAAGTATCCGTTGCATAATCATACCTTTACCAGTACAGGAAGTGCAGGATTGGGGGTCAGCAATGAAGTTATGGAGGAAGAAGCTGTAATTCATATGAAATCAGGGATATTAGTCCTGATTGAGTCGCTGGATTGAGAAAAAATCTGGTTTTTATGGTAGAAAATAGGGAGATGCCTTTTGGAATTTTTAAAAATATTTTGAGGCGGGTAAAAAAGGAAAAAGCAGAACTTTTTTGAATTTGCAAAAGATGTTCCATAAAAACGGAGGTAATTGTATAATTTTCATAAAAAGGGAGAAAATAGGGGTAAGAGGAGTGAAGGACGGGCAGGATTGACAAATGAAGTTTTGGCTGTCATAATACCTCCATTGAAACTATTGTTTAGTTTTGAATTTGAGGAGTGATGAAAAAATGCATGAAAAGAAGATTAGGTTGAATGCAACTGAGGATGTAAAAGAGTTTGTAAACGGAGCAAGCCAATGCGACTTTGACGTGGATGTTTCCTATAACCGGGTTCTGATTGATGCTAAGTCGATATTGGGAGTTTTAAGTTTGGATTTGAGCCGGGTACTGACTGTTCGGTGTCATGGAGAGAACGGAAGCTTTAATCAGGTTTTGGCAAAGTTTGCTGCGGCTTAAGTGAGAAAAAGAATGGAAAAGGAAAGGAACTGTGATAAGGTGAGTCTGTGGATTTGCCCTGTCACAGTTCCTTTTGAATTTAGATAAGGCTTGCGGCATGCCTGGGGTTTTGATAGAATATTTTTATGGAGAAAAACAAAACAGAGATCAGGATATCCGTGCGCAATCTGGTGGAATTTATTTTGCGCAGCGGAGATTTGGATAATCGAAGAGGCAAGAGGGCTGAGCGTGAGGCTATGCAGGCAGGCAGCAGACTCCATCGGAAGCTCCAGAGGCGTATGGGTGCAGGGTATCAGGCGGAGGTTTCCTTAAAGTATCGGATGCCTATGGATGGTTTTGACTGTGTGATTGAGGGACGGGCAGATGGGATCCTTACAGAGGACGGTCTTGTGACGGTGGATGAGATTAAGGGAGTCTGCCGGGATGTGACGCTAATTGAAGAACCGGCAGGCGTCCATCTTGCACAGGCTATGTGCTATGCTTTTATCTATGCGGTTCAGCAGGAGCTTTTGCAGATTCGGGTACGGATGACCTACTGCAATCTGGAGACAGAGGAGCTTAAGTATTTCCATTTTTCTTATGAAAGAACAGACTTAGAGCGCTGGTTTGGGAAGCTGATGAAGGAGTATGAGAAATGGGCCCGGTTTCAGGCTGATTGGCGGAAAATCTGTAAGGACAGTATTCAACCGTTGGAATTTCCGTTTCCATATAGGGAGGGACAGCAGGAGCTGGCCCATGGGGTTTACCGGACCATTGCCCGGAAAAAGCGTCTCTTTATTCAGGCTCCTACAGGGGTGGGAAAAACCATGTCCGCTGTGTTTCCGGCGGTAAAGGCTGTAGGTGAGGGATTGGGAGATAAGATTTTTTACCTTACGGCAAAGACGATTACAAGAACAGTGGCTGAGGATGCATTTCATATTCTCCGGGAGAACGGACTGCGCTTAAAGAGTGTTACTTTGACTGCGAAGGAGAAGCTCTGTATCTGTCAGGAGACCGACTGCAATCCGGAAAACTGCCCCTATGCGGCAGGGCATTATGACAGGGTGAACGATGCGGTCTATGAGCTGCTGACAGAAGGGCCGGATGATCTGAACCGGGAGGTATTGCTTAGCCAGGCCCATAAGCACAGGGTATGTCCCTTTGAAATGAGCCTGGATGCATCTACATGGACGGATGCAGTGATCTGTGATTATAATTATGTATTCGATCCTAATGTGCGCCTGAAGCGCTTTTTTTCCGAAGGTGTAAAGGGAGGATATCTTTTTCTCATTGATGAGGCCCACAACCTGGTGGAGCGCGGAAGGGAAATGTTCAGCGCTTCTCTCTGCAAAGAGGATTTCCTGGAATTAAAGCGGAAGGTAAAGGGGCGTTACCGAAAGGCGGAGCGGGGACTGGAACGGTGCAACCGCTATCTGCTGGAATTGAAACGGGAGTGCGTTACCTATCAGCTTCACGAGGATGTGGGGGCGTTCTCTTTGATGGTAATGTCCCTGATGGGGGAGCTGGAAGCAATGCTTGAGGAAGGGATGGAGCCGGATCTTCAGAAAGAGGTACAGGAATTCTGGTTTGGGCTTCGTGATTTTCTGGGTATTTTTGAGAGGCTGGATGAGAACTATGTGATTTACAGCGAGCTTATGGAAAACGGACATTTTCAGTTGAAGCTATACTGTGTAGAGACGGCGGTAAACCTAAGAGAATGTCTGAATAAAGGAAACAGCACGGTGTTCTTTTCTGCAACACTGCTTCCTATGTCCTATTATAAGCATTTGCTCGGGGCGGAGGAGGATTATGCGGTCTATGCGCATTCTCCCTTTGGCCGGGAGCAGAGACTGTTGCTGATTGGATGCGATGTAAGCAGCCGGTATTCCAGACGTTCCCGCAGAGAATATGAACGGATTGCCGGTTATCTGGCTGCATTGGCAAAGGGGAGGCCGGGAAACTATATGCTGTTTTTTCCTTCCTATAAAATGCTGTCGGATGTACATGAGGTGTTTCAGGAGCTGTATGGGGCAGAGGCAGTTGAATGTTTGCTTCAAAGCCCCGGAATGAATGAAGAGATGCGGGAAGAATTTTTGGGACATTTTCAGGAGGCAGGCGGGGAGAAAAGCTGTCTGGGATTCTGTGTGCTGGGAGGAATTTTTTCGGAAGGAATCGATTTAAGGGGAGATAACCTGATCGGGGCGGCAGTGGTGGGTACAGGACTGCCGCTGGTTTGCAATGAACGTGAGATTTTAAAGGGATATTATGATGAGAGAGGGATGGACGGCTTTGCCTATGCTTATCGTTACCCGGGTATGAATAAGGTCCTGCAGGCAGCAGGACGTGTGATTCGCACTGACGAGGATCGGGGAATTGTGCTGCTTTTGGATCAGCGGTTTTTAAATAATGAATATAGAAGGCTGTTTCCCTTAGAATGGGAAGGGCTTCAGATATGTACCCTGGAGCAGGCAGAGAGTGCTATGGAAGAATTTTGGAGCTGCCAGAGCAGTACATCATAAACTAAATAATTGCCCCTTTCGCTTGTCTATATTTCCGGTACAGACTACTAGTACAACGAATATTAAGTTATTGGCAGTTTGACTTGCCTATTTTCCTGATAGCACTACTCCCCAAGCCTCGCCGTAGCCACCGCTACGACTGCGTTTGAGAAGCAGCACTCTCAGAAAAATATTCTGCGTCAAACTATCCAAAACTTAATTTTCGTTGTACTAGTTCTTGGTATACGGGGAAAAGAGATGTACGAATTCCATGGCCGCAGGGCTTAAGGGAAGCTGTTCATTGTGGATGAGTACAATTTGCCGGCGGGGGAGCGCCTCCGTCAAGGTCAGAGGAAACAGATCCGGATGGGCGCTTTTTTGGCAATAGTCCGGTACAAAGGCGATCCCCAGACCGATAGCTGCCATATCTAGAAGCAGATCATTGCTGCTTAGTTCAATCTCAGGAACGAGATCCAGCTGATGCTGCTGAAAGAGATTGTGAAGAAATTCACTGGTAGTGCTTTTGCGGGCAAGCATCAGAATCGGATAGTCCAACAGATCCTGGAAGGAAAGCTGCCGGTTCTCCAGATGAAAGCAGTTGCGGTTGGCCAGAAAGACGTCCTGAAATTCCAGGACCCTTTTTAAATGACCGGAATGCTCCAGACGGGAATTGGGGTAATTGATGAAAATCAAATCTACCTGTCCGTTTTCCAGCAGATCCACACAGCCGATGGAAGTACGGTTGGTGACTTTGATGTGGACACCGGGAAAGGCCTTGTGGAACCGGCTTAAATAGGGAAGCAGTACATAGCGGCAGATAGTATCGCTGGCGCCGATGCGGAGTTGGCCGCCGTTTAAGGAATGAGTCTCCAAAATCTGACTTTCCCCCCGGCGGATCAGATGGATGGCAGGCTCAATATGGCGCAGAAGAATCTCGCCTTCCGGAGTCAACTGGACACGCTTGGTACTTCGGATAAAGAGGTTTTGATTTAATTTCTTTTCCAGTACCTTAATAGACTGGCTTACGGCG
Organism: Candidatus Merdisoma sp. JLR.KK006; assembly: GCF_036941035.1. Taxonomy (NCBI): domain Bacteria; kingdom Bacillati; phylum Bacillota; class Clostridia; order Lachnospirales; family Lachnospiraceae; genus Candidatus Merdisoma; species Candidatus Merdisoma sp. JLR.KK006. The sequence continues at coordinate 154,144 of NZ_JAYMNS010000006.1, forward strand.
GACTGGGAGATAAAGAGCTGCTTGGAGGCTTCGGAAAAGCTTAAGGAAACAGCTACATGATAAAATACCTTGTATAATTCATAATTAATGTCCATAAAAGCTTCCTTTTCGGCACAATATAGTCTTTTTCAGGATTATACCATAGATATAGGAGAAATGCTATTAGGCAAATTAATAAATAAAATTAAATCTATTAATTATACTTATTATAGAATTTATGTTATGATGGTTCATATCTAAGATACGGATTATGCCGGGAGCATAGCCATGGCAAAGCAGGAAAAAACAAGGAGGTCATGTATGAGCAATGTAAGAAGAATCTTTGTGGAAAAGAAGAAGCCTTTTGCAGTAAGGGCAAAGGAGCTGCTGGAGGAGATTAAAAGCTATCTGGGAATTGACGGTGTATCAGAGGTACGGGTGCTGATTCGCTATGATGTGGAGAATATTTCGGATGAGATATTCAAGGCAGCCTGCAGGACTGTGTTTTCCGAGCCTCCGGTGGATATGCTCTATGAAGAGCAGTTTGATACGGCAGAGAATTCCCGCATTTTCAGTGTGGAATATCTTCCGGGACAGTTTGATCAGAGAGCGGATTCTGCGGTACAGTGCGTGAAGTTTTTAAAGGAGGATGAAGAACCGGAGATTCAGACGGCAACTACCTATGTGATTACCGGAGATATTTCCGATGAGGAATTTGCCTCTATCAAGAGCTTCTGTATTAATCCGGTGGATTCCAGAGAGACTGGGATGGTAAAGCCGGAAACTCTGGTGACGGACTTTGAGGAACCTGCGGACGTGAAGATTCTGGAGGGCTTCTGCCAAATGGAGGAAGCTGCCTTTAGAGAACTCTATGCTTCTTTTGGACTGGCTATGACATTCAAGGATTTTCTGCATATACAAAAATATTTCAGGGAAGAGGAAAAGCGCGATCCCTCAATGACTGAGATTCGGGTGCTGGACACCTATTGGTCGGATCATTGCCGCCATACCACATTTTCTACAGAGCTTAAGGATGTGACATTTGGGGAGGGCTATTACCGAAAGCCTATAGAGGATACCTATCGGCAATATCTTTCTGACAGGGAAGAGATTTTTAAGGGACGCAGGGATAAGTTTGTGTGTCTCATGGATTTGGCGCTTATGGCTATGCGGAAGCTGAAGGCAGAGGGAAATTTGGAGGATCAGGAGGAATCCGAGGAGATCAATGCCTGCTCTATTGTGGTTCCGGTAGAGGTGGACGGCGAGATCGAGGAATGGCTGGTGAACTTTAAGAATGAAACCCACAACCACCCCACGGAGATTGAGCCCTTCGGCGGCGCTGCAACCTGTCTGGGCGGCGCCATACGTGATCCCTTATCCGGGCGTACCTATGTATATCAGGCTATGCGTGTGACCGGAGCGGCGGATCCTACCGTGTCCGTAAAGGATACCTTAAAGGGGAAGCTGCCTCAGAAGAAGCTGGTGCGGGGAGCGGCCAGCGGCTACAGCTCCTACGGAAACCAGATTGGGCTGGCTACCGGATATGTAAAGGAGATCTACCATCCGGCTTATGTGGCGAAGCGTATGGAGATCGGTGCGGTTATGGGGGCGGCTCCCCGCAGGGATGTTATCAGAGAGACTTCGGACCCGGGAGACTTGATTGTACTGCTGGGCGGCCGGACAGGCCGTGACGGATGCGGCGGAGCTACCGGCTCTTCCAAGGTGCATACAGAGGCTTCCATTAAGACCTGCGGCGCAGAGGTTCAGAAGGGAAATGCTCCGACGGAGCGGAAGATTCAAAGATTGTTCCGCAGGCCAGAGGTAACGCAGCTCATTAAGAAATGCAACGATTTCGGAGCGGGGGGCGTGTCTGTGGCCATCGGAGAGCTGGCGGCCGGACTGCGTGTCAATCTGGATCTGGTGCCGAAGAAGTATGCCGGCCTTGACGGAACGGAGATTGCCATATCCGAATCTCAGGAGCGTATGGCGGTTGTGATAGACAAAAAGGACGAGGAAGCATTTCTCTCCTTTGCGAAGGAGGAAAATCTGGAGGCTGTCACTGTGGCGGCGGTGACCGAGGATCCCAGGCTGGTTCTTCTTTGGAGAGGAAAAGAGATTGTGAATATCTCCAGAGCCTTTCTGGATACAAACGGAGCTCACCAGGAAACAGCGGTGGCTGTGGATATGCCGGATGAGGGACAGAAGTATTTTGTAAGAAATGAAGTGGAGGATGTAAGGGCCAAGTGGCTGGATACGCTGAGCGATCTGAATGTCTGCTCTCAGAAGGGACTGGTGGAGATGTTTGACGGCTCCATCGGGGCAGGCAGCGTATTGATGCCTTACGGCGGCAAATATCAGCTTACCGAGACGCAGACTATGATTGCCAGGCTTCCTGTACGAAAGGGAAAGACGGATACGGTAACTATGATGAGCTATGGCTTTGATCCCTATCTCTCCAGCTGGAGTCCTTATCACGGGGCGGTTTATGCAGTGCTGGAGTCTGTGGCAAGGATCGTGGCCTCCGGCGGCGATTTCCGTAAGATTCGTTTTACCTTCCAGGAGTATTTCCGCCGGATGACAGAGGATCCCCACCGCTGGAGCCAACCCTTTGCGGCTCTTTTGGGCGCCTACAGCGCTCAGGTTGGCTTTGGGCTGCCTTCGATTGGCGGCAAGGACAGTATGTCGGGTTCTTTCAATGATATTGATGTTCCGCCTACACTGGTATCCTTTGCGGTGGATATTGCAAGCCATAAGGATATCATTACACCGGAACTTAAGAAAGCCGGGAACAAGCTGGTGCTCATTTCCATAGATCGGGATTCCTATGATCTGCCGGATTATGAGCAGATTAAGGATTTGTACGGACGGTTCCTCCAGGATGTTAAGGCAGGCAGAATCGTTTCGGCCTATGCTCTGGACGGAAAAGGTCTGGCGGCGGCCGTCAGCAAGATGGCATTCGGCAATAAGCTGGGAGTTAAGATTGAGCACAATGTGGATAAGAGAGATCTGTTTACGGCAGGCTTCGGAAATATTGTTGCAGAGGTTTTGGAGGGACGTGTAGGCGAGCTTGCGGTTACTTATACGGTAGTCGGAGAGGTAACAGCAGGCGGTCTGGCTTACGGCGATATGTATATTGATACGGAGGAGGCCCTTGGCACCTGGACGGCTCCCCTGGAAAAGGTGTTCCCCACCGTTGCGGTTCCCGGAAAAGAGAAGGTAGAAACGCCCTTATATCGGACAGAGCAGGTGTACGTATGTAAGCATAGGGTAGCAAAGCCCACGGTATTTATTCCGGTATTCCCGGGAACGAACTGTGAGTATGACAGCGCCAAAGCCTTTGAACGGGCAGGAGCGGATGTAGAAACATGCGTGTTCCGGAATCTGACGGCGGCGGATATTCGGGAGTCGGTGGAGATCTTTGAGCAGGCCATTAATCAGGCACAGATTATTATGTTCCCGGGCGGCTTTTCCGCAGGAGATGAGCCGGACGGATCGGCCAAGTTTTTTGCTACAGCCTTCCAGAATGAGAAGCTTAAGGAAGCTGTGATGAAGCTTCTCTATGAGCGGGACGGTCTGGCCTTGGGTATCTGCAACGGTTTTCAGGCCTTAATTAAGCTGGGACTGGTGCCTCATGGGGAGATTGTAGGGCAGACGGCAGATTCGCCTACCTTGACCTTCAATACCATTAACCGCCATGTGTCAAAGATGGTTTACACACGGGTAGCTTCCAATAAGTCCCCCTGGCTTAAGCTGGCGGAGGTTGGGAAGACTTATGTAAATCCGGCCTCCCATGGAGAGGGGCGTTTTGTGGCTGGCAGGGAATGGATCGACAGGCTCTTTGCAAACGGCCAGGTGGCAACGCAGTATGTGAATCTGGAGGGTGAGCCTACCATGGACGAGTACTGGAATGTGAATGGCTCCTATGGGGCTATTGAGGGAATCACCAGCCCGGACGGAAGAGTGCTGGGCAAGATGGCTCATTCAGAGCGGAGAGATGAAGCTGTGGCTATGAACATTTATGGGGAGCAGGATATGAAGATCTTTGAGTCGGGTGTGGAATATTTTAAATAAAATTTGCAAATATTTCCATAAGCGATTTATCCTGGCCTTTTACAACATTCCGGCAGTTTTAACAGCTTGTTAAGGAAGCTGAGGACTTGGAAATTTCGGATTTATGAAGTATAAGCAGGTGAAAAATACACATACTACTTCTATATTTTTATGGAGGTAGAAGAATATGACAAGATTGGACTGTACCGTAACAAGCTGTATGTATAACAAGGAAAAGAGCTGCTGTAAGGATAATATTCAGGTGGAAGGAAATAATGCAAAGCATTCTCGAGATACCTGCTGCAGCAGCTTCCGGGAGAGAGGCGAGGGCAACTATCAGAGCTCCGTGGATTATCCCACCAAAGAAACCAGAGTATCCTGCAAGGCTGAGGAATGTACCTTTAACGAGGACTGCATGTGCCATGCAAAGCATATCGGAATCGCCGGCGGCGGCGCCTGTGAGTGCCGGGATACGGAGTGCGCTACATTCCGGTGTAAGTGTGAGTAGGCGATAGGTTTAAAAATTTGATTCGTGTATAGAAAAAGGCTGTTTCCTTTTCGGAGCGAGAAGGAGGCGGCCTTTTGTTGATTTCGTTGTGAAAGGGATTCCCAGGGAGTGAATGCGAAAATATGGATTTGGCTTTTGCGGAAGAGAGATTTTGATTGAAGGGGAGGATGATAAAGGGGAAATCCAATAAATATCCTGAAATTGGAATAAACTAGAAATGCATAATATATTTTATTCGTAGAGCATGTTACTCTACGATGGCAGGAGAGCAGATCTCCTGCTTTTTTCTTGAATATCATAGCACAGATCCATGAAAACGTAAATATTTTTTCTTTGTTTCTCGTTTTTTGTACATTTTTCAAGAGATTTTTTCTGTTTTTATTTTAATTTTGTCTATTTATTCTCATAAATATTCACTTATTTTTCCCCTAATAAAACAAAATCGGGGTTGATTTTTCGTAGAGTAACATGCTCTACGAAAAATCATTGTTTAAAATGCCTGGTGATGCAGGTAAGACTGCTCCAAGCGGAAAGGGGGACTTGCTATCTGGTATGTACTTTATTGTCCGAATCAGAAAGAGCAGGATATTATACGCTCCTGCAGGCAGCATTTGACGGATAAGGCTCTGACGGATGCATTCTGCTTTACTTATGACCGGATGCGGCGGTATGAGGGAAGCTGGCATGTGGAGCGGCAGTCCATGTTTCCGGACTATGTATTTCTGGAAAGTGAGGACGGGGAGAGACTGGCAAAAGAGTTAGAGCAGTATCGGAAGGTTCTCACGGTTCTGGGCGGAGGGGATGTATTGACCCCTGTGCATAGGGATGAGGAGCAATTCCTTCTGGGACTTTGCGGTGGAACTCATCATTCCGGAATGTCCAGAGGGTATATTCGGGATGGACACACTTATGTAACAGAAGGACCTTTACAGGGAAAAGAAAGACTGATCCGGAAGATTGACAGGCACAAGAGACTGGCAAGGCTAGAGATGCCAGGAAGCTCCCGAGGTGTGAATGTAGGATTGGAGATTTATGACAAAGTATGATGGACACTCTACAGTATAGACTGCGGGGCAGACAGGAGTACCACATACGGAAGTAAAAATTTGGGGCATATGCTGCAAAATGGCGAAGCATGCCCATTTTCAAGATAAATGATAGCTGATTAATAAGGAAGCAGGAAGAGTAAGGGGAAAGGAAAGCGTATATGTGGTATGCCGTTCAGACAATTACCGGAAAGGAAGAGAAAGCCATGGACGAGATTGAGAAGGTCGTAGAGAGTCATGTCTGTGAGCGTTGTTTCCTATTAAAAAGAGAAGCTGTCTGGCGAATTCAGGGAGCCTGCCGGATCCACACAGAGAATCTTTTTCCGGGATATTTGTTTGTCCAGACCCAGTATCCGGAGAAATTTTATAGTCAGCTGAAGACAGTTCCTCAATATACCAGGTTTCTTGGAAAAGAAGATGGGGGATTTTATCCGGTCTCCAAGGAAGAAGAGATTTTTCTGAAAAGGCTGTTAAATAAGGACCGGGAAAATATTGTGCGGCTTTCTACCGTGAAAGTGGACAAGGACGGTACGATTATAGATTGCGACGGACCCTTGCGGTATTATTTGGGGTATGTGGTAAAGAAGCGGATAAGGCTGCGGTATGTGATGATTCGGGTGCATTTGTTTGGAAGGGAACGGGAGATTTTGTTGGGAATACGGTTGGATAGGGATCAAAATTTAGGGTAATATAAGACTTTTGTGTATATGGAAAAGGGGTAATCATAATGTTTAAAAAAAACTATCAACAATGGAAAAGAATATTAGATATGATTTTATCATTTTCCGGTTTGGTAGTTATGTTTCCTGTATTTATAATATTAATTTTGGCGATTAAGGTGGATTCTCCCGGCCCTGTATTTTTTCAGCAAAAGCGGATTGGGATTCATAAAAAATATTTTAATATTCTAAAATTTCGAACCATGCGTATGGATACACCCAAGGATACACCTACACATTTACTGGCAAATCCTGAGCAATACATTACAAAAGTGGGAAGATTCCTGAGAAAGACCTCTCTGGATGAGCTGCCGCAAATTATCAACATTTTAAAGGGAGATATGAGTATTATTGGCCCCAGACCAGCGCTTTGGAATCAATATGATTTGATTGCAGAACGTGATAAATATGGGGCCAATGATATTTTGCCGGGACTTACCGGGTGGGCGCAGATTAATGGGAGAGACGAGCTTGAAATATCCGAGAAAGCTAAGTTGGATGGGGATTATGTTAGGAAGATTAGTTTTTTGCTTGATGCGAAGTGTTTTATTTGTACCATCTTCTCGGTTGTAAAAAGGGATGGAGTTGTAGAAGGTGGAACCGGGGAGATACACAAGAAGGAGCGTAACCAGTGAAGAGAGTTCTGATTACCGGAGCTAATAGCTATATAGGTTTATCTTTTGATAATTATGCTAAAGAGCATTATGGCTCGGAGTTGTCGATTGAAACTGTAGATATGATAGATGGCAGTTGGAGAAAAAAGGATTTTTCTATATATGATGTTCTTTATCATGTTGCGGGCATTGCCCATGCAGATGTTGGAAATGTTAGCGATGAGGTAAAGGCAAAGTATTACGCTATCAATACAGATCTTGCCATAGAGACAGCAAAAAAAGCAAAAGAAGAAGGGGTTAGACAGTTCATATTCATGTCTTCAGCAATTGTATATGGTGATTCGGCACCATATGGAAAGACGAAAAGGATTACTGCGGAAACTGAACCACAGCCTGCGAATTTTTATGGTGACAGTAAATGGCAGGCGGATAAGGGTGTCAGGGAATTGGCAGAGGGGGATTTTATCGTGACGGTTCTTCGCCCTCCGATGATATATGGGAAGAACAGTAAGGGAAATTATCCTACCTTGGCAAGAATGGCAAAAAAGTTTCCGATCTTTCCAGATGTGGAAAATGAAAGATCAATGCTTTATATAGAAAATCTCTGTGAATTTTTATGCCAGGTGATGCTCAGAGAAGAAGGTGGCGTGTATTGGCCACAGAATGAGACCTACACAAGAACATCAGAAATGGTCAAGATAATTGCTGAAGTAAGTGGTCATAAGATAGCTGTATCTAAGGTGTGGAACTGGATGGTTAGTTTGGCATTCTTGTTTCCGGGAAAACTGAGAGGATTAGCGAATAAGGCTTTTGGAAACCTCACATATGATCAGAACATCAGTAAATATTCGTTTGAGTATTGTGTTGCTGATTTAAGGACATCCATTAAGAGGACGGAAAGATAGATGAAGTTTTCGATAATCACTGTATGCTTTAATTCAGAAGCTGTAATCAGGAAAACAATAGAATCCGTCTTAGAGCAAGATTACATGGGTGATGTTGAATACCTGATTATTGATGGAGCGTCAAAAGATAGGACAGTAGAGATAGCTAAGGGGTATATGGGAAAGTTTAAGTCAAAAGGATATGAATACATTATCTTATCGGAACCAGACAAAGGCATCTATGATGCGATGAACAAGGGAATCGGAAAATCTACAGGAGATATTGTGGGTATTATCAATTCTGGTGATTGGTATGAGCCAATAGCATTGAGTACGGTTGCTGAAACCTATAAAGCAACTCCTTTCGATATGTTCTATGCAGACATAAATCTTATTAAGAGGGATGGAAACATCATAGTCAAACATTCAAGACCAGACAAGATTGTCACAAGTAGACACTGGAATCATCCGACGAGTTTTGTTACCCAAAAGGCCTATGATGAGCTGGGATTGTTCCGATGTGTGGGTATTCACGATGACTTTGAGTTTTTATTGCGTGTGAAAAAAGTCGGAAAGAGTATAGTAATCAAAAATGTAGTTCTTGCAAACTTCACGACTGGCGGAACGAGTAACAGTAAAAGTTTCAAGAAGAGCCTAAAACGAATTCAGGATCGCTACATGAGTTATAGGGTTAATGGATACAGCCCTTTGTATCTTATAGAATGCGTAGGCATTGAGGTCGCTAAAGCAATTATGAGTTGAGAGTAGATAGTAAATGGACATAAAGTATTATATTCAAAAAGCTTTTCAAAAGGTGTTATCACAACCGATAGTACGCTCTTCAAAAATAAGCAATAAGTCTGCAGTGTGGAACGATTGCCTGATTATTGATTCAGAAATTGATGATTACACATATGTTAGTGACCACACAAACATATATTATGCGAAAATCGGGAAGTTTTGTTCCATAGCGTCTTACTGTTTGATAGGCGGTGCGTCCCATCCAATCGAATACGTTTCAACATCTCCTGTTTTTTTAGAGGGTCGGAATGCACTAAAAACCCATTTTGCAAATATACCTTATAAGCCATACAAAGAAACATTCATTGGTAATGATGTTTGGATAGGAGCAAAATGTTGTATTAAAGGTGGTGTAACCATTGGTGATGGCGCAGTCATAGGAATGGGATCCGTATTGCTAAAAGATGTGGGGGCATATGAAATTTGGGCGGGAAATCCAGCCCATTTTATTCGGAAACGTTTTGATGATGAGACAATATCAAAATTACTAGAAATGAAGTGGTGGAAATTATCTAAAGAAGATATTGCTGTGATTGCTGATAATTTTAATACTCCAAGTTTACTGCTTATAAAAATTGACGGAGAAGAGAGTGGGTGAAATAGTATGGGAAAGTTTGATAAATTGTTTTGGTTAGACACAAAACTATTTGATCTGGCCGGGCTAGCCATACAAGTAAAAAGGCTGCCATACTATATTTTAAATAAGGATGTAATTAAACGGAACATAGAGATAAAAAAAGAGAAGACTAGTAGTACATGTTATATTTTAGGACTTGGTCCTTCTTTGAAGAATGTCGATTTACGAAAAATCGATGGTGATGTTATTACCGTCAATTCCTTTTGCAGGATAAAACAGGACATAATCAAACCCAAGGTTTATTGCATAATGGATGATATTGATTATTTGTCAGATGACAGCACAATCATTAAAGATGCAACACGGATGTATCCAGATGCTTTTTTTGTATTGAATGGAAAATATAAGAAAGAAGCAGAAAAAAAAATTCAATGTAAAGTTAAGTCTGGATACTTATTTGCATGGGGCGGTTATTTTAAATCGGATAAGCAAATTGATATATGTAGAATAGCTCCAATAATGGGAAATATCGTTTGTTATGCCATATATCTGGCAATGTTTATGGGATATAAACGAATTATATTACTTGGATGTGATTTTAATTCGTTCACTTCTAGAAAAGAATTGCATTGCTATCAAGATGATTCTGACAAAACGCTTTCATTATCGTATGAATTGTTTTGTTACTCTTTTTGTGCAGATACCCATTATCAACTATTTAATTATGCAAGAAAACGTGGCATACGTATAGAAAATGCCACAGAGGGAAGTTTGATTGATGCTTATCCATCAGATAAAAAACAAACAAATTATTATATAAAATAATATAGGCAGCAGGAGGAAGAAAATTAATGCTTAACAACAAAACGATTCTTGTAACTGGTGGGACAGGCTCTTTCGGACATCATTTTGTGGATTATGTGTTGCAGCGCTACCGGCCCAAGAAGATAATTATCTATTCTCGAGATGAATTTAAACAGTTTAATATGCAAAACGATTACAAGGAGTATCTTGATGTACTTCGTTTTTTTATCGGCGATGTACGCGACAAGGAAAGACTTGCTCGTGCATTGAACGGGGTAGACTATGTTATTCATGCTGCTGCGTTAAAGCAGGTTCCGGCTTGTGAGTATAATCCCATTGAAGCAATTAAGACCAATGTAAATGGCGCTATTAATGTCATTGATACGTGCTTAGATAGGGGAGTGGAGAAGGTTGTGGCTTTGTCTACGGACAAGTCCGTTTCGCCAATTAATTTGTATGGTTCTACTAAGATGGTATCCGACAAGCTCTTTGCAGCTGCGAATTCTTATTCAGGAGTTGACGGCACTAAGTTTACAGTAGTTCGTTACGGCAATGTGGCTGGAAGTCGTGGCTCAGTCATACCGTTTTTTCAAAATATTATCGGCCGGGGTGAAACAAAGCTTCCTATCACCGATTATCGAATGACTCGATTTTGGATCAGTCTGGAAGAGGGAGTCAAGCTAGTAATCAAGGCACTGGAGGATAGCCATGGAGGAGAGACCTTTATATCCAAAATTCCGAGTTTTAAAATTACGGATCTTGCGCAGGCTATGCTTCCTGGATGTGAGATGCCCGAAGTAGGAATCCGTGAAGGAGAAAAACTCCATGAAGTGATGGTTCCTGCAGAAGATTCGGCACATGCATATGAATATGAAAAGAACTATATTATCTATCCAAATTACGATTGGTGGCATGATGAAAACATAATCCCAGGAGGAAAGCTGGTAGAACCCGGATTTATTTATAGTTCAGGGACTAACAAGGAATGGTTAAGCATTGAAGATATTAAGGCAAAGTTGCTGACAGATCTTGATTATCATGAGTGATTACCATCACGGTGGAAATGATGGGCAAACATATCCATATTAGTTTTCGGGTGGAATCTAGATCAGAGGAACTATATGAAAATGATCAAAAGGATTAGAAACATATTAATTGTGCTAGCGGTATTAATTCTATATCTTATATTTCTTTCGGAAAAATGGTTTCTAGAGACATGGGATTCTAGTATTGCTTTTTCAACTATTGTATACCAGATTTTTTCTCCATTGAAGGGGGCGGAAAGCCAGAAGACTATATTCCTGAATTGGTAAAATTGGCATCTGATAATGTGTCTTTTTCAAATGACGAAAATTTGGGTGGTGCAAGTGTTGCAAATGGGACAGGATGGACCATGGCAGCGCTGTTGGCAAGCTCTGCCGGTGTTCCATATAAGCTTAGTATCAAAGAAAATACAGCTGACAAGTATGAAAAGTTTTTGCTTGGTATTATCACTTTAGGAGATACACATCATCAGGATGGTTATATATGTGATTTTTGCGGTGAACAGTATGAGGAACAATATGCGAATGTTCTTTCTTGTTCAAGCAACCAAGTGTTTGACTTTATAAAATGGATACAAGGACAGGAGTGGTATGAAAATATTACAATTGTTATTACAGGGGATCACCTGAGTATGAAAGCGGATTTTTGGGATGATATTGGAGAATAGGAAAGGAAAATTTATAATTGCTTTATTAATCTTCCAGAAGGGGTGCTTCCGGAAAGGACAACAAACAGAACTTTTACAACTCTGGTTTTGTTTCCTAGTATCTTGGCAGCGAATAAAAATGGAAGGACAAAGGTTGGGCCTTGGCGTAAATTTATTTTCAAATAAAAGAACGATTCCGGAAGAAATGGGTATTGATGAATTTAATATTGAACTTGGTTATTATTCTAATTATTATTTTCAGCATTTCATTGCTGACATGTAATATTTAAAATGGGGCAGTCATGAAAAATAGTACTTTTGTGGACTATATGGATTGGATTGACAGGGATATTTTTATATTGTGTTAAAGAAAGTTCTCTGCGTCTTTTTCTGCTAGATGCAAAAAATGGATTTCATTTTGTATTATTAATATGTGTAAGTTTTTTTATGTTTTTGGGCTCTATACCCATGAGAGATATTTTAGTAAATAAGAACATGCGGGAAACAATTTGAAAGTATTTTGGTAGCACATGTACTTGGAGGTATTGATGATAAAGCATATACAAACAGTAAGGAAGCATTGTTATACAATTATAATTTGGGGCATCGAGCTTTTGAAGTGGATTTTTCCATTACATCGGATGAAAAGTTAGTTTGTGCACATGATTGGGAACATGTGGCATATATAGGGTCGGGAGGAAGCGAAGGTCCTTTCTAAAGAGGAATTTGAGAGCAGTTGCATTTATGAAAAATATACACCTATATCCATACAAGAACTTTTAACCTTTATGTCAGAGCATGAAGATGTATGGATTATTACTGATTCTAAACAAAGTGCAGAAAGCTTAGTTAAATTGGAGTTTTCCGATATTGTAGATGCAGCTAGAGAATTGGGACTGGAGCCTGTGTTGGAGAGAATAGCAGTACAAATTTACAATAAAGAGATGTACGAGAAGATATGTAATGTTTATGAGTTTCCATGTTTCATTTTTACATTATATGAGTATAGGAATGGGAATATAGAAAGCTTTCCGGATATATGTAGATTTTGCATTTATAATGATATCAAATTTATTACAATGTGGGATTATCTGGCGACATCAGAAGTTATGGAGATAGCAAAGCAATATGGAATTAAAGTGTATGTTCACACAGTTAATAACAAGGAACTCGTAGAGAAGTTGGGAAAGCTTGGTGTAACTGGGTTTTATACGGATTATATTACACCGGAAGAGTTAAAAGAAATTTGAATTTTAATATATGAATTGAACATTAAAAGCACTACCAGCAGAAAGGAGCATTCATGAGTGTCAATGCAATAATTCAAGCCAGATGTGGCTCTACTAGATTTCCTGCTAAAGTATTTGCTGAAATAGATGGGAAACCTCTTCTGTGGCATGTGGTTGATAGGCTGAAGCTTGCAAAGAGGATAGATGATATCATTGTAGCCACAACAAAAAATTTAAGAGACGGTGAGATTGAGGAATGGTGTCAAAAGGAAAAGATTAAGTGCTTTCGAGGCAGTGAAGATGATGTTTTGAATCGATATTATAGCGCTTCCGTCACATTTCCATCAGACATCATTGTGCGAGTCACGGCAGATGATCCATTCAAGGAACCTTCTGTTATAGACCTAGTCATACAGAAGCTGTGTGAGGAAGATATGGATTTAGTGACAAACAATTTCCCGCCTTCATACCCGGAAGGGCTTGATTGCGAGGCATTCACCTTCAAGGTTCTTGAGACTATGGAGAAAAGCGCACATGATACATTTGAGCGTGAGCATGTCACTCAGTATATCTACCACAATCCAGACAAGTTCAAAATAGGAAATGTTGTTGCTGAGCAGCAACTTTCTACATATAGATGGACTATTGACAATCAAGAAGATTATGATATGGTCAAGGCTATTTATGCTGCGAGAAGTCATGAGTCAAAGGGATTGCTGCTGATGGATGAAATCCTAGAAATACTTAAAGCGAATCCCGAGATAGCCCAGATCAATTCACATGTCAAGCGTAGCACAATGTATCAAGAATAAATTGGAGGAATTGATATTATGAACAGAATATCTGAACTTGAAAAAAGATATGTGTTGGAAGCGTTGGGGAATGAGTTTGCAACATCCAAGAATTCTATTTTCAACAACAGGTTGGAGTTGTCTTTTGCAGATAAATTCCATTCAAAGTATGCGATAGGACATTGTAATGGTACAGCGACTCTGCATGTAGCTTTGATGGCTTGTGGAATAGGTCCAGGAGATGAGGTTATCGTGCCTGCTTTAACAATGTCATCTACTTCTATTCCTGTAGTGCTCTGCGGAGCAATCCCCGTCTTTGCGGACAGCGATATTGACACATTTGAAATCTCTGCTGATAGTGTTGAGAAGTGCATCACGGAAAAGACAAAGGCAATTATTACCGTGTCCCTATACGGTTTGGCTCCAGATTATGACAGGATTACTGCACTCTGCAAGAAGTATAACCTAGTGCTTATCGAGGATAATGCGGAAAGTTTTCTTGGAGAATATAAAGGAAGGCTTGTGGGTGAATTTGGCGATTTTGCGAGCTTCAGTTTTCAAGCGAGTAAGCATTTAACTGCTGGGGAAGGAGGCATGCTAATTACAAATAATGAGGAGCTTGCTGATAAAGCGCGCAGACTGAATTGCCTCGGCTATGCTGGCGTAAGTGCAAAACAGGGAAAAATCACACGCAATGACATTCAGGCTCCAAATTATAGTCGTCATGTTTCTTTTGGATACAATTATCGTATGTCTGAACTGCAGGCTGCTTGTGCATTGGGGCAGTTAGAGAGGGCAGAAGAACTGGTACAGAGGAGAATCGACGTAGCTGCATTGTTTGATGAGGCGATTAAGAACCAGAATGTAGTTAAGAAACAAGTAGAGCCAGAAGGATATAAGAATTCATATTGGACTTATTGCTTAGTCCTTGATACAGATAACCCTGATGCGGACTGGTATCGTTTCCGTGACATGTTCCAGAAGAATGGTGGTGACGGATACTATGCCGCATGGAAACTTTCTTACAATGAGCCTGCTTATCAGGATATTCTTCAGCCTATGATTGGTGTTTGGCAGAAATATGATGAAACTTGTTGTCCAAACGCTGAATATTTACAGAAACGTATGATTCAGTTAAAGACAAATTATTGGAACATTGATGAAGCAAGGAAACAGGCAGATATTCTTAAGAAGACAATAAAAGAGTATCAGGAAACAAAATAAAACGAGGAGGATAAAGAGATGTTAGCTTTCAACAAAAATATCAAAATTGGCAATCGTATAATTGGAGAGGATTATCCAACATACTTTATTGCGGATATTGGCGGAAATTTTGATGGAAGTATGGATAAGGCGAAGAAATTAATCGATGCAGCGAAAGAAGCCGGGGCGGACTGTGCAAAGTTCCAGACGTTCACTGCGGAAACTATTGTATCGGAGGGTGGATTTTCTAAGATGGAACTCCACGGCGTACATGGCTCTTGGGGAAGGACCGTTTCTGAAGTATTCAAGGATGCCGAGTTTCCGATGGAATGGCATTATGAAATAGCGGATTACTGCAAAAGTGTAGGAATTGATTTCTCCACATCTCCGTATTTCAAGGAAGCTGTTGATCTTTGCGCTGATATGAATCTTCCTTTTATCAAAATTGGTTCAGGGGAGATTACTTGGTTGGAAATGCTGGATTACATTGCTCGTAAGGGATTGCCTATCATGCTTGCTACAGGTGATGCGACGATGTCTGAGATTGATGAGGCTGTACGTGTGATTGAAAAGACCGGCAACAAAGATCTCGTTCTTATGCAGTGTATTACAAACTATCCTTCCAAGATTGATAGTGCAAATGTTAATGTGCTTAAGACATATCAGAGTGCTTTTGATTGTCTGACCGGTTATTCTGATCATTCTCCCGGGCATGTTGTCGCTCTCGCTTCTGTTGTTCTTGGAGGACGTGTAATTGAGAAGCACTTTACTTTGAACAAAGAAGATAAAGGACCGGATCATCCGCACTCTATGGAACCTGATGAATTCAAGTTCATGGTCGATTCTATCCGTGAGGTTGAACGTGCATTGGGAAGCACTAGAAAAGAGTTGGTGGCAGAAGAAGGAGAAACTGTAATTGTACAGCGCCGCTGTCTGTATGCTAAGAGGAGCTTGAAGACTGGCCAAATTATTACAGAAGCAGATATTGATGTACTTCGTCCTGCGCTCGGAATTCCTCCGAAGTATAAGGGCACAATTGTTGGTAAGGTTGTGAACAGGGATATTACAGCAAGAGATCCAATTTTTTGGGAAGATCTGCGATGAGCGTAAAGCAGTATATTTCTACGACTCTACAAAAAATCTTGAAAAAGCATATTGGGGTACACAGAGATTATAATTGTGGGTGATAAAGATGATTACGGAAAGGGAAACCATCATGGCAATTGTGGATAATGATTGCCTATCAAAGTCGGACGTGGCAATATTGCTGGAAGGAGACGGTTTTTTTCGATTACAAAAAGCAGTAGAGTTATACCGGCATGGTGTAGTGAGAAAGATAGTTTTTAGTGGCAACACAGTGAAGAAAGAATATGGGAGTTATCCATTTGAAGAAGTCAGGCCATTCATTCTCCAACACGACATTCCGGAAGAAGATTTAATACATGAAGACAAATCTTTAAATACTCAGCAGCAAGCAGTTGAAGTTGTTAAAATTGCTATGAAGAGTGGCTGGAAAAAGCTGGCGCTGGTAGCTTCACACGAGCATCAATACAGAGCCTATCTTACATTTCTTAGAGTTGTTTTGGATACAGATAGCGGAATAATACTCTATAATGCCCCAGTGCGTAATCTCAATTGGTTTATTGATAGTGGCTGGGGAACTCGATTTGATAGACTTTCTGCTGAATTTGAGCGTATAGAAAAGTATTCTGCTATAGGGCATCTTGCGAATGCGGGAGAGGTCATTGAATACCAAAAGTGGAAGGAATCCTTATTAGATGATGGAAAAAGCAACACTTGAAAAAGCAAAGGTGATCATGGGAGACAATTTGATTGGATCTTATGAATTGAAAAGGGTAGGGTTGTTTGAGGTTAACGATCATCCTGAAATACCATATTTCGTAGATGATCTGGAAACTAAAAAGAATGATTATTTTCTGATTCTCGGAGTATCCAAATTTGCTAATGGAAAGGCAGTTACAATTCGACATTTAAAAGAGATTTTTGGTATGGATCCGAACCAAAAAGAGCCTTGTTTTTATAATCAGGATTGGTATGACAAGGAATCTTTTATCGATCTGCCGATGAAGAATGAATGGTTTCTTATCAGAAAGACAGTATATGAAAATAGCAGAGCCGTACAGCCAACAGATTTAATGAAACAGTATACATTTCCGTCTGCAGTCAGATGCACATATGCGTTTTTCTTAGTATGGCTGGCTCTTGGAGTAAAGATTTGGCACCATGATTTTGTGTGGTGCAGTGATACAGACCATAATGGAGATAGGATTTATGTTGGAAAGTATCATGATGTTGATGGAGTCAACAAGAACGGATTTAGTATTCATAGACATTTAGGGCTTAGAGAATGCTATGGATGTATAGATTAGCATTATGAATGAGGAATAGCAGTGAAAATACTAGAGTTGGCAGCATACGCATATTATAAAGATCACAAGGGCTTTGAAAAGAATACAAGTGGCTTTGCTTATGCCGTTTCCGATATATGTGAGTCATTGGCTATGTGTGGAAATGAAGTTTATCTCCTAACTCAATCTGGGATTACAAATGGATTCCAATGTAACAATACGGTAATTATAAAGAAGAGATGGATTGATATAATTCTTCATTTGCGGCTAAGAGATTTTGTTTATGGAATAATTGCAGCGCACGGATTATCCGGTACTTTTGTAGAAAAGTTGAAGACGATTTATTACTACGTAAATCGGGGATATACAGAGAAAATAATAAGTTTGATAAACCCAGATATTATCCAGATACAATCTATCGGGGATTATACGGTTCCATTTATGATGGCTGCAAGTAAGTCGGGGATTCCGTTTATCGTTTCGAATCATGGCTTAGCAACATTTTTATCTGAAGTTGAACCTAGATTAAAAAAAATGGAGGGTTATTTTTTTAAGGCAGCAACAAAGAATCATACGATTGTGACAACAGTAAGCAGTGGGATTAAGAGAAGAATAGTAAATCATTACAACATAAAGGGAGACAATATTATTGTAGTTCCCAATGGAGTTATACCGGCTGCTAATGATATTGATGAAAAGAAAACTAATGGGTTGAGAAAAAAACTCAACATAAAACAAGCTGATTTCGTGTTTATATGTGTTGGTTCAATATCAAACAGGAAAAACCAGCTTCAGGTTGCCAGAGCTTTCCGTTTGCTTATTAATAAAATTGAAAACATTAAATTGCTTTTTGCAGGTGACGGACCACAAGTTGATGAGTTGAATGATTATGTACAGAATCATGGTTTGGCGGATAAGGTTGTTCTTCTTGGAAATATTGAACATAGTATGATGTCATATTATTATAGCATTTCAAACTGTACAATTGTGGCCAGTGTGGATGAAGGTTTTGGTTTGCCGGTGATTGAAGGTTATTCTTATGGGGTTCCCTCCGTTATCTATAGTGACTTGGATGCCATAGAGGATATTTCTTTTGCGGATTCGACAGTTGTTGTAAATAAAAGAGATGATGAGTGTCTCGCTGAAGGGATGGAACAAAGCGTTATTTTTGATTGGAATAAAGAAGCTATAAAAAAACGTGCATTGAAGTTTACAAATATTAAAATGGGAGAAAAATACCAAAATGCATTGATAATTGGAATGAAACAGAAGTCATCAATGGCCCTTGATGATGTGAAGGCTTTGATGAAAGGGAAGGGGGTAAATTAGTATGTTCGAATATATATTTGCTTTTTTCCCTATGCTTTACGGATATTCCTTTAAAGGGATTGGCTTAGATCTGATAATTATGATTTTTGCCTCTCTTTTTCTTTTGAGGAATCAAGGCTTTAGGTTCATTGCAAATAAGCAAAATAGGGATTTTCTTTTGCTTTTCTGCTATGTAATAATAAAAGACTTATTCATTGTCATATTGGGGCAATCAAACAGCAGTGAGAGTTTTCACAGGCTATTATCAAATATTGCCTATATATTTTTGTTTTTAATCCTTCTCGGGAAGGATTTTAATCAGAAAAAATTCTACAAGGGGCTTAAGATATCCGGAACTGTGTTTACGGCCGGATTGCTTTATCATTTAGTGCTGATATACAGATTTGGCCTTCCTGCTAAAGGGATATCGATTATTCCCGGTTATGAATTTGTAAACAATAACTGGCTTAATCGCCCGAGGTCATTTTTTAGCGAACCTGCTGCATTGGCTCAGGCAATGTTGCCACTCTTGTTCTATTCACTGCATAAGAAAGATTATAAATGGTCCTTAATTGCTACGTTTACAATATTTATGTCAACGTCCACAGCAGGGATACTTCTTGCAGGAGTGTTATGGATCATGGAATTTATCATTGGAAAGGGCAAGAGAGCACACAAGATATTAGTTATTATAGTATTTTTGATGAGTGGAGCGTTTTTGCTGAGGACAGAGATAGCAACAGACTCCATTGCTGCGCTTCAAAATCGGCTTTCTGGTGGAGGTTCAACGTCTGTTCGAGTATTTCTTGGATTTGAAATACTCAGCACTATGCAGCCTAATCAGTTTATCACTGGATTGCTATACAATAAAGCATATGATTATGCTGTTCAAAATATTGGCTTGTTTGAACAAACGTCTATTGCAAGGATGATTGTGGGGTACAGTGAGGGAGAATTTTTTATAAACGCATTTGTGTCATTGGTATTTCGCTATGGTGTAGTAGGATTTATTCTTTATTTTAGAGTGTATAAAGGTAAAATCTTTAATAAGGGATATGCAGGACGAGCATTAGCAATCATGACAATAGTAGAAACAATAGGAGATAGTATGCTTTTTAATGCATATTATTTTTTTATTATGCTTGTATTGAATTATTTATGTCAGGAAGAGGAAAATGTCTATGAAAGTTATGCATATAGATTCAGGATTGGGCAATCAGATGCTGGCATATTGTGAATTGCTAGCATACAAGAAGGCAAATCCAGAGGATGATTTTTATATAGAGACAATGGTATATGATATTGAACAAGCATGTCGAACAATCTCTCAGTGGAACGGATATGAGCTTGATAGAGTTTTTGGGATAAAAGAAAAAAATATAAAAGACTTGTTTGATGAGCCACAGTGGAAAAGGATATTAAACTTTGTTATTAGATCGGAATTCTGGAATGACAACTGGAGATATTCTGATGCAATATGCAGTGCACTAAATGCAGAGGGGATAAATTTAAAGAATATCTATTCAAGACCACATAAGCCACCCAAAAAAGAACTGCTTACCTTTATAACTAAGACAAGAGCAGGCTATTTTGTCAAAAGAAAAATATACGCTCTGTTTAGTAATAAGGTTATTGACTCAAGAAATATGTATATAAAAAGCTCAACCGATGATTATATCGGGCCAACATTGCAGTTCTCCTATAAAAATAGAGGAATAGAGCTTTTAGATAAAGAAATCAGACAAGCATTTTCCTTCCAAGATATTGAAGATGAATATAATAAAAATATGAGCAAGGTGATAAATAATTCAGATAGTGTTGCGATACATGCCAGAAGAGGAGATATGTTATCTGCAAATGGTCATTATTATAAATTTGGCTACTTTAAGAGGGCGGTA
The DNA here is from genome assembly GCF_036941035.1 of Candidatus Merdisoma sp. JLR.KK006. NCBI lineage: Bacteria > Bacillati > Bacillota > Clostridia > Lachnospirales > Lachnospiraceae > Candidatus Merdisoma > Candidatus Merdisoma sp. JLR.KK006. Next base: position 174,614 of record NZ_JAYMNS010000006.1, read on the forward strand.
AAGTTCATTCAATCCAGAGTTCCAAATCCGACATTTTTTTTCTTTTGTGATCCGGGTAATATAGAGTGGATTAAGAGAAATTTGAGTGTTTTTGGATTGAAGAGTGAAGAGGATAATATTCAATATGTGAATGGAAATACAGGTGATAACAGCTTTAGGGATATGCAATTGATGGCACAATGTAAGCATGCAATAGTTACAAATTCGTCATTTGGATTCTGGGGAGCTTACCTAATAGATAATAAAAATAAAATCACATGTTCACCTGATATTAGAATTAATACAACATATAATTTCTAATTAAGTAATATAATGCGTGATAAATGATTTTATTAAAAATGTGTTGAGAGGAATCGTTATATGTTTTATCAGATACGGACTGCGCTAAATGAAATATATAATAGATGGCAACTGAATATAGGTAATGTTCAATTTGGAAAGACTTTAATAAGTGGTCGTATTACAATCATAAACAGTGGCGGGAAAATCGAGATCGGAAATGGATGTATGTTTAATTCTGGGAAGGGTCACAATCCGATAGGTGGAGATACTGTTTGCAGACTTGTTTCGTACGGTGGAATTATTAAATTAGGAAATAGAGTTGGAATATCGAACTCGACAATCGTTTCGAGAGAAAGCGTGATTATTGAAGATGATGTATTTATTGGTGGCTCTTGTAAGATATATGATAATGATTTTCATTCTATCAATATGGAAAAAAGGGTATACCTTTCAAATGAGATACCATGCAAGCCTGTACACATAAAGAGAGGTGCATTTATCGGTGCACATACCATTATTCTTAAAGGAGTAACTATCGGGGTGGGATCTGTAGTTGGTGCTGGTTCAATTGTGACTAGAGATATTCCGGATGGAGAGACTTGGGCTGGAAATCCGATACAGTTTGTAAAATCGATAGAGCACTATCAGGAGAAAGAATAATGTCAATTAAATCAAAACTTCATAAGCTAGGATTGATATCATTTTATAATACAGCACGGGTGAATATTCATTATTTTGGAATGAGGGGGGATTTAGCCCCCGATTTATTATTTCAAAAAACGTTGTCATAAAAGAGATTCGAGGGACAGTAACAATCGACAGGGACAGCAAGGTTTGGCTTGGGTTTGGGGATGTTGGCTTTATTGATCAGAAATATGAACGTATGATATGGGATGTAACAGGAAACGTTGTTTTCAAAGGAAATGCGTCCTTTTGCCCAGGGTGTAAAGTTGTATGCATGAGCAACGGAAGGATAGAATTTGGTAAAGAATTTTCTTGTAATGCAAGGACAAAGATTGTATGCAATAAAAATATCACGTTCGGTGACAATTGTATGATTTCATGGGATTGTACGTTTTTGGATACTGATTTTCACAAGATAGTGGATTCTGAAGGACAACAAAGGAATATGGATGAATCCATTCATATAGGAGATCATGTATGGATTTGTTCGGAAGTGCTTGTACTTAAGGGAAGTAAGATACCAAGTGAATCAGTTATTAGCGTTAGAAGCATTGTTTCCAAGGAATTGAGAGAGGAATATTGTATTTATCATAATAATGATATTTGCAGAGAGAATTCCTATTGGGAGAAATAAATAATTTTAAGCAGAAAGAGGAGACGGCAGTGAGTTTAAGAGAGAAATGTCCGGTTCTTAAGTTCAGAGATCTTGGCGACGAGAGAGGAAAGCTTGTAGTTATAGAGGGCACACAGGCAATTCCTTTTGCAATTCAGCGGGTATTCTATATATATGATTCCGATTCTACAGTGGTCCGAGGACAGCATGCCAATAGGGAATCCGAGTTTATTCTTATCAATGTTGCGGGACAGAGCAAAGTAAGGGTTACTGATGGAAAGGAAGAATTCATCGTAGAATTAAATAAGCCAATGATGGGAGTCTATATTCCTAAAATGATTTGGAAGGATATGTATGATTTTTCATCGGAGTCCGTCCTTCTTGTCCTGGCCAGCACTCATTATAACGACAAAGAATATATCCGTGATTATGACGAATATCTGAAAGAAATGGGTATTAGAAAATGATGGTTTTTTGTACGCTATTTGACAGCAACTATCTTGATAAAGGGATTGTGATGTACAGATCTCTGATGTCGGTTAGATGTGACTTTAAAATGTATGTTCTTGCTATGGATGAAAAGTGCAAAGAAGTACTTGATGCTTATCGGGGTTCTAAGCTGGTGACAATATCTGTAGATGATTTTGTGGAAGAGATGGGCTTAAGCGAGCTCCGAAAGAACCGTTCCAGGGGAGAATTCTGTTGGACGTGTACATCCTACCTTATAGACTATGTACTGACTAGATTTAATGAGCCAATTTGTACCTATGTTGATTCTGATTTGCGCTTTTACAGCAATCCTCAATGCTTAATAGATGAGATGGGTGAGAGGACAGTGCAGATTGTAGAACATCGATATAATCCAACTATGCTTGGAAAACTCGGGAAAGCAAACTCAGGGGCATACTGTGTAGAGTTTAATACCTTTAAAAATACTGTAGATGCGTTACAACTGCTTCACTGGTGGAAAGAAAGATGTTTTGAATCGTGCACTATTACTGCTGATAAAAAAGGTGTATGGGGTGATCAGGGATATCTGGAAGAGTGGGGAGATAAAAAGAATGTTTCAGTGTTATCACATTTAGGCGCAGGAATGGCGCCATGGAATGTAGTACAGTACAGGCTGATATCAGAAGAGAATGGAATAATAGCTGAAGAAAAAAAGTCGGGAAAGCAGTTCCCTGTTGTGTTTTACCATTATCACAATATAAATTATTATAATGCTCATAAAGTGTGTATTAGTGTCCATGAACCATGGCTGGAAGATAGGAAGCTGATAGATGCATTGTATCTTAGCTATTTACGTGAAATAGATGATGTAAAGAACGAATTAAAAGATAAGTTTGGAATATATCCGCTTTTACACAGTCATCCCGGAATGGAGAATAAAACTCTCCGTAAGAAAAGAAATATTAAGGAACTTATAGCGACGATTGATTCGCTTATTATTCCTAAACTCTATGTGAAATGCATAGGAACCAAGAAGCAACAGAAATACGAACATCTAAATATTATTCGTTTTTAAGGGGTTAGTTAATGAAAAAAGCAAATCTGGTTGTGTTTACTCAGAACCTGAAATTAGATTCTTTGGGGGAAATTTTAACTGAAATCAACAAGGATTATCCGACTGTTCTTCTTACAAGTCATTGCTTGTTTGAAAATGAAATAGAATCTATAGAGGAAATGATAGGAAATGTCGAGACATATACGTTCGCCTCACTAATGTCCGATGCTGATATGGAAAAAATAGATATAGATGCATACAAGGAAGAACACGAAGACATCGGCGAGTATTACAAAAGGATTAAGGTTAAAAAAAATGAGCTGATTATTTCAAGAATTCTTGAAAAGATTGATCCGGCAGTTAAGCTGATACTCTGTGATGATCTTGGAATCGATTTAGACAGCTGGCTTAAGGCAGGATTCAGGAAAGTAGAATTAGAATATTATCATAAAACTGAGGTTGCTGAATCCGAGAATAAGACTGCATATTTTCAGGCAATAAAAAGGTTCGCAAGAGAGCCTGTATATTCAACACATTACAATGGAAAGAAATATGTGTTTTATGGCTCGATGAACCGGATCGGATATCGACTAAATTCTGAGTTTAAACGGGACAGGCTGGAGAACTGGCTATTTATTGCCACAATAGTCTCCAGGAAACTATTTAACAAATCCATATGTAGAAAAAATGTGAAGCATATCTCAACGCTTCACGAATCATTAAAATGGAGATTCCCAAAATTATCAAATTATGAGGTTGGATTAATTCAAGATGGTTATTTACCTCCGAATTATTCAAGTTTGTATCTGAAATTCATTAATCTGAACGAGCATTATTATGCATGGGATACCCTTGGTATGCAGGTGTTTCATAATCAGAATATTCCGGTAAAGATGCTGCCGCTCAGAAAGAAACTTTATTTGCCGGAACCGGAGCTCAAGAGGGTGAAGTCTGTCTTGTGCATTGCAAGCGGAGCCGGCGATTGGACGGCAATGAAGAACCGATCAGATGAAGACATGATGATTCTTGCTTTTGTTGAGGTGGCGAAAAGACATCCGGAGATTAAGTTTGTGTACAGATGTCACCCCAATTGGGTATATCCTGCGCATCAAGGAATGAACTCTATTAATAGAGTAGCAGAATATTTTTCATGGTTGAACTTACCAAATCTTGTTTTATCAGGAAACATTCCATCTACTAATTTGGATAATTTTCAGCTTTCTATTTCTCGTAATTCCTTAGCTGAAGATTTAAAGGAAGTGGATATTGTGTTTGGCGAACATTCTATTTCAATGGTAGATGCAGCGTTTAAAAGAATCCCTTTTGCATCAGTTAATATGACAGGTAGACGTGATTTCTTTTGCGGTATGACTTCACTTGGATTCCCTCATTGTGAAAGCATAGAGAATATAGAATCTGTATTAATGGAATGTGGGAAACAGAAGTTTGATGATGAGTATAAGGCTGCTGTAGAAAAATATAATCGGATGACAGATGAAGAATAGCTTTTTTCTTGGAGATTATCTTGATATGGAGAGAAAAAAATATATTGATGTACTTCGTGGATTTGCGATGATATCGGTTGTTCTTCAGCATGCAATTAACACAGGAAGTTCATCTTTGATGAGAGTTTTACTTACCTATCATATGCCCTTGTTTTTCTTTATATCGGGTATATTGATGCAAGGTCAGGATTATAGAAAAATTTCTTTTGCCGTGCACTTTAATAAGTTGGCGAAGTCGATTGTCATTCCTATAATGACATATACATTTATACAAGGCATAACAAGAATAATCATAGATGGATTAATTCAAAGAACAGGATTTCCAAGTCTTTGGGTTTTATTAGGCCCTCTCTTAAATTGGTTTTTGGTTACGCTGTTATTAATGAAACTGATTTGCTGGGCGAAGTATAGGCTTTTGAATGGTAATAAAGCTATCATTTACCTGATTGCTGAGATTCTTTTATTTTGCTTATGCACTTATACGAAAATCAAATATGTGCAAATGACATTGTGCGCATTGATATTCGGCGATTTTGGATATATTCTCAGACCGTATATTGAGAAAGTATATTACTCGGAGCTTAAGACAAGATATATTGGAAAAATCATTCGGGGGGGTATTCAGTTTGTTCATGATCCTCGCAATTATTCTTTCAGCATATAACGCTCTGATCTTTGTGTATATGAATCAGTATGGAAATAAAATTGCTTTTATATTAATAGGATTACTGGGGATTATTTCTCTTGTAGATTTATCGTTTGCTTTTAAAGAAAGTGTGTTTTTCAATTTTATTGGCAGAAACACAATGATAATATATGTTACACATTTTGCGGTGTATCGTTATTTGCGCGAAATAGTATGGGAATATCTTTATGATTCAGCAAGTTTACAGTCCGAATTCCCATATTACTGGATCTTATTTTTAGCTGCTATGGTTTTGCAATTTCCTATAATCTATATTGCGAATCGGTTTTTCCCAGTACTGTTTGGAAAAAGGAAAAAATAAAGGCCATAGATTTTATGAGGTTGGCATGAAATTGAACAGTAAAGAGAATGTAACGGCAAATCTTCTCTGGCGGTTACTTGAAAGATTTGGGGCTCAGGGAGTCACCTTTGTTGTTTCAATTGTACTCGCAAGACTTTTGGAACCAAATGTATATGGTGTGATAGCTCTTGTTACAGTGTTCACATCTATTATGCAAGTTTTTGTTGACAGTGGACTTGGAAATGCCTTGATTCAGAAAAAAGATGCTGATGATTTGGATTTTTCTTCCGTATTTTATTTTAATATCGTGTTTTGTCTGGTTCTTTATGGAGTTATGTATTTATCATCACCATTGATAGCTAGGATCTATGAAATGCCAGAGTTAGTTCCAATACTTAGAGTACTTAGTTTAACAATTGTTATTTCTGGGGTAAAGAATGTACAACAAGCATATGTTTCAAGAAATATGCTTTTTAAAAAGTTCTTTTTTGCAACACTTGGCGGAACTTTTGGAGCAGCTGTAATTGGGATCTTAATGGCTTATAAAGGATATGGTGTATGGTCGTTGGTGGCTCAGAATCTGTTTAATTTATCTATTGACACATGCATTCTTTGGCTCACTGTAAAATGGCGGCCAAAGAATTTATTTTCGCTAAATAGATTGAAAGGACTGTATTCTTTCGGTTGGAAACTCCTTGTCTCACAATTAATTGATGCTGTCTACGAGGATGCCAGATCTCTAATTATTGGGAAAAAATATTCTACTGGTGATTTAGCATACTACAATAGGGGAAAGCAGTTTCCACAGTTACTTGTGAGTAATATGAATTCCGCAATTGAAAGTGTTCTTTTTCCATCAATGTCGATGGAACAGGATAATGCTTTAAAAGTCAGAACGATGACTTCTCGTGCTGTAAAGATAATATCATATATTATTATGCCTATGATGTTTGGGATGGCAGTTTGTGCAGAACAAATTATAAATCTTATACTTACACCTAAATGGGCAGAAGCTGTTCCGTATATGCAGATTTTTTGTATTGGTCTTGCTGTTGTTCCGACTTCACTTGCAAATTTAAATGCAATAAAAGCAATAGGTAGAAGTGATGTTTATCTCAAGCTTGAAATCATCAGAAAGATATTTGGTACAGTTACACTAGTTTGTTTTATGTGGTTTGGAGCAAAAGCAATTGCTTATAGTTATCTTCTCAATTGTGTGATTACATTTATAATAAATGCTTTTCCTAATAAAAAATTGTTGAATTATGGGTATGGAAGCCAATTGTTAGACGTTTTACCTGCAATTCTACTTTCATTGGTGATGGCAGCCATCACTTATATGATTAATTGGGTGCATTTATCCGATTTAATGACTCTTATAGCTCAGGTTATTGTTGGTGTGTCAGTATATATATTGTTTTCAATTATTTTTAAGGTAGATAGTTTTCAATATATTTTATCAATAGTTAGGAGATTAAGTAATAAAAATGATAGAGGATAAGACAGTTTGAATTTATTCTCTATTCAATAGGTAATTGCGAAACAAGTTCTCAATCTTGATCACGGCAGAGTAAGAAACCGACAGCACTGGATTTAGAGGAGGGGTATGCCAAGGACTGGTATTTAGGGTATAAAACAAAGCAGATAGAAATATCTGCCGGTAAAACAGAATATTAAGTGAAGCCTTACGCAATCATTCGTTGGCATATCGGTTCGGTCAGGCCAACAAGATGGTCGAACATGGATTGTAAGTCCAATAAGAGGAGATGTTTTATTTTGTAACAAAAAGAATCCCGTATTTATGTGGGTTTTGGCGTTTCGCAAACGCCTATTCTCTATTCAAAAATGAAAGGAGTAGTATTGTGAAGAAATTCGCTGCGGTTTTCCAGGTTTTTGAGTATGTCAGACTTGCTTTTGCGGCCAAGGTCTTTTACCAGGCCACACTGCTGCGCAATGAACCATATCAGGCTTTCAGACTTATGTGTGTTCAGTCCGTCACTGACAAATGTCCATGATACCCCTGGGTTCTGTTTCGATCAATGCGCACATGGTCTCCACGAAATCCTCTTCTGTATGTGGGGGATTTAAGTATGGCATTTCCATACTCCCTATGGCAACATAAAAGAAATCAGTCAGACTGGTTGTCCCATGGTGGATATATTCAAATTCCATATATGTTGCTTTCCCAGGAATTGCGGGTTCGGCTGGGTACTTGTGCTCCAGTGCCTGGATCCCAGTCATTTCATCCACGGATATAGTATGGCCGCCTGCCGCTAAAAGGATTATCTTCGCATGCTGTACCTGACGAGCCGGGAGGGTTCTGCTTCTGGCAAATTTAGAAAGGATGGGGCAGATGGTTTCAGGTGTTACAACAGGGGGTAGCAATAAATGGTATATTAATAGTCTCCTATGTATTCTTTTAATTGTGTCATATGTTGGGATTTTTCTATATAAAATATTACTTGCAAATTAATGCAGTTCTGTACTAGTACAACGAATATTAAGTCATTGGCAGTTTGACTTGCCTATTTTCCTGATAGCACTACTCCCCAAGCCTCGCCGTAGCCACCGCTACGACTGCGTTTGTGAAGCAGCACTCTCAGAAAAATATTCTGCGTCAAACTATCCAAAACTTAATTTTCGTTGTACTAGTGTGCTAACCAGATTATATTTAACTTAATTATTTTTCACAGCCACATCAAATTTAGGATAAAGAGATACCAGCTTAGTCCTGGCATTATCGGTAGTGAACTGCCATTGGATACAGGCTGCATGTTCATTGCGATCGCTCTCCCATGCTGCCAGCTCCTGACAGAGCAGTATTATGTCTGCAATTCGCCGGGACAGGCACTGACGTGTCATTACATTAAGTTCTATTTCGGCAATGTTCAGCCAACTCCCATGTTTGGGAGTGTAATGGATTTCCAGCTTTTTAGCAATCCTGCGGGCTTCCGGAGCTGGAAATGCTTTGTACAGGGATGAAAGTGCATGGGTGTTCAGATTGTCCATGACAAGTATGATCTTATCCCGGTCAGGATAGCTGACATCCGCCAAGTACCTGATTTCCTCAGCCCAGTCAACGGCAGTACGGTGTTCTCGGACGCTTACATGCCGCACACCGCCCAAAGGCTCCACAAATACAAATATGCTGCAGGTTCCGTTTCGGACATATTCGGAATCGATTTTCTGTGTGTCACCTGGACGCATGGACAGAGGTTCTCTGGTTTCTTCAAGCAGCTGGTATGGCTTTTTATCCATGCATACCACTGGAACTGCAGGGTTATATGGCATTTCATAAATATCCAGAATATCCTCCATGCAGGCTACAAATTCTGCGTTTTCTTTGGGAGGGATGCACCAGTAGGAGTTTTTGTGAGGTCGAAGTTCATTTTTTTTAATGTTTCCCGTATGGTTTCCCTTCCAACCGGAATATCAAGTTCAACACGTGCCTTTTCCTCCAGGAGCCGGAGCGTCCAACGTGAGTGTCCCTCTGGGACAGGGCCGCAGGCCATTTGGATAATGCGTGCTTCGGCACGTCCATCCATTTTACGGAGTGCAGCACTGGAATTGGGGCTGATATTGTAGCGTACAATATCCGTTATGCCGTTTTTGACATAGGACTGGACAATATTTGTTATGGTGGCAGGGCAGACTGCATAGCTGTGGGCAATCTGGGCATGGGTAAGCCCTGTTCCCTGTTCTTCATCCAGTTCAAGCAGTATCTGGCACCGCTTTAAAACAGTTTTACAAGTTTTTTTGTTACGGACTGTCTTTTGAAGCACAGCTCTTTCATCATCACTGAGCTTAATAATGTAAGTTTTAGGTCTTGCCATAATCGCCACCGCCGTTTCTTTTTAGTGTAACATGAAGTGGTAATATATGGAAGAATTATTTGACTAAATATAAATCGGTCAGTACACTAGTAGATTAAGTTTCTTTTATTAGAAAGGTGCAAAAAAGTATCATAGATAAAATATTAACATTAATAAGAAAGAGGCTTTAAATGATAAATAAAAATATAGATATAGCTAAGCAGACTAAAATAATTGGTTATACGACAGGTGTATACGATATGTTTCATATAGGTCATTTGAATATAATTCGTAGTGCAAAAGAACAGTGTGATTTTCTTATTGTAGGTGTTAGTACGGATGAACTTGTAAAACATGAAAAGAATAAAACACCAATTATTCCATATAAAGAGCGTGCAGATATTATTGCTTCAATAAAGTATGTGGATCTAGTGGTGCCTCAATTAGATAAAAATAAACTTAGTGCATGGGAAAAGTATCACTTTAATAAAATGTTTGTGGGTTCTGACTGGAAGGGAACAGAACAATGGGAAAGGTACGAAAAACAATTTTCTCCACTTGGGGTTGAAATTATTTATTTACCTCATACAGATGGGGTTTCCAGTACAGAGCTAACCAAGGTTATTAAAAATATGCTCATAGAATGTAATGGTTAAAGGTGAACTATATATGGATAAAATTAGAACTGCAAATCTAAGGAAAAATTCTATAAGAGAGTATGATATAGATATTTTAAAAGGTTTAGGTATAATTCTAGTAGTAATTGGACATTTGGAACCAGATAAAATTTTGCTAAGACATATTTATTCATTTCATATGTTCCTTTTTTTCTTTGTTTCGGGATACCTTTGTAAAATAGTTCGAGAGAATTATTTAAATTATATTATAAAGAGAACGAAAAGACTGTTACTTCCTTTTGCTTTTTGGAATATTACAGCAATAGGGATTGAAGAGATTTTATTTGGTACATTAAATTGGGTAAGTTGTATAGAACAATTATTTTTCTTAAGA